>JAKFYL010000378.1 GCA_021730845.1 Planctomycetota bacterium
CGGTGTGGTTGCCGCTCATCGCCGCTGGACCAAGCCGCGGCGCGATTGCGCTCGTTTTTGCTCCCGGCGGCTTGCCCAGCGACTTGGCTTTCTGCCGCGCCGCTGCCGGTCAAGCGGCGATCGCGCTCGAAAACGCCCGTTTGTACCGCCAGGCGCTGGTCGATCCGGTCACCGACTGCTTGACCGAACCCAGTTTTCGCGCGCGCGTGCGCGAGGAAATCCAGCGCGCCCTGGAGCAAGGCGAAGGCGGTGTGGGGCTGCTGCTCGTGCGCTTGGCGCCTCTGCCCAGCGACGAGCGCCAGGTGGCCACCGTGCTCGGCGAAGCCGCTGCGCGCGCGCGCGCAGCCGTGCCGGGTCTCGCCATTTTCGGACGCACGGGCCCGGCGGATTTGGCGCTGGCGCTGCCCTGGCGCGGCACCCGGCCGGATCTGGCGCAGCTCGAGCGGCAGCTGGTCGAACGACTCGCCGCGGGCCTGGCGGCGCACAGTGCGACTGCTCCTGAACTATCGAGCAGCGTTGCGAGCTGGCCCCAAGACGGTCCCAGTGCCGCGGTGTGCTTGGCGCTGCTCGAAGAGCGCTTGACTCAGGACCGAGAGGACACCGCCGATCGTGCACTCGAAGCCGGCGACGACTTGCCCGTGGACGTCGTGGCGCAAAGCCCGCTGTACCGCGAGCTGCTGGAGAGCGTGCGGCGCCTGGCCGCGCGCGACGTGACTTTGCTCGTGCAAGGCGAGACGGGCGCTGGAAAAAATCAGCTCGCCGAATTGGTCCATCGCTGGAGCCCGCGGCGCGAGCGCCCGTTGGTGAACATCCACTGTCCGAGCTTGAGCAGCAGTTTGGTCGAGGACGAGCTGCTCGGGCACGAGAAAGGAGCCTTCACGGGGGCTATCCAGCGTCGCTTGAGCCCCCTGGAGTTCGCGCGCGGCGGGACCGTGGTCCTGGACGAGGTTTCTGGTCTCAGCAGCGTGGGGCAGGCCGTGTTGCTGCGGATTCTCGAGAACCGCGAGTTGACACCACTGGGATCGAGCCGGCCCGTGGCGCTCGATATTCGCGTCGTGGCGATCTCCAGCGTCGACCTTGCGGCACTGGCCGAAAGCGGCGGCTTTCGCCGCGACCTGTACTTCCGTTTGGCGGTCGCCAGGGTCGAAGTCCCTCCCCTGCGGCAACGGAGGCAAGCCTTGCCGGCGCTGGTGGAGCGCAGCCTGAGCCGGTTCAACCTCACGGCAGCTCTGCCCGTAACAGGGGTGGCTCCCGAAGCCATGGATCTGCTCTTTTCCCATTCCTGGCCAGGCAACCTGCGCGAGCTGGAGAACACCCTGCTGCGCGGGTACTCGCTAGCGGCCGGCGGCGTGCTTTCGGTGGAGCACTTGCAACTCGAAACCTCGACCGCGCGGGCTTCCGGGGACCACGGCACTTTCGGTTCAGGGCCTGGACTTGGTGCAGGTGGCACGACCCGGGAGCTGCAAGGACTAGCACAGCGCCAACAGCGCCTCCTCGCGGGACTCCCGGCTGGCGCTGCGATCTCCTCGTCGGAGTACGCCGCGCAGGCGTCCATATCCAGCCGAACGGCCTTGCGTGACCTCCTAGAGCTGGCCACTCTAGGGCACTTGGAGCGCTACGGTTCCAAGCGAGGGACGCGTTTCGTACGGAAGCGGCCTGGAGGCTAGCTCCTGGGCCGTTTTGGCCCGATCTGTCGGAAAATGTCGAATAAGTTTTCGACCCAATTCCGACACGGCATGCTCGCCCGGCGCATCCCCAGCGCGGACTGCGAACATAACTCTTTGTTCATGCAGTGCTTTCGCCCCAAGGCCGGATCCATACACTATCTGAACATTGCTGGAACGGAGATTGCGTCGAAATCGATTCTGACGAAATCGTTGGGTTAGGGGGGGCTGTGCTCCTGCCGGCCGATTGGCCGATGCGCGAGCCCCCCAGGCCCCAATTGCTCCGCGCAGGCCCGAACTCTCCGCAACAACCATGCTCTTGACTCTGTGCACCAGTGGAATCGCCAGCCTAGCCACACTGCTGGGCTCCTTCTTGCCGACCGCCCCCGGCGGCACGGCGCCGAACGCGGTCCTCGGGGCGGCAAATCCCAGTTGGTCGGTGCCAGTCGATCTGGGATCGGATGAGAGCTTCTCGAGCCGGGACTGGACCGCCAAGACCGCGGACAACATTTGCGGCCTGCGCGAACCCAGCCAAGTGAGCAATCCCGCGGTGGTGCAATACAAGTCCCTGCTCGATGCGACCGCGGAGATGCGCAAGATCAAGCAGGACAAGATCGATCCCAATAGCCCCGAAGGCATTCGTCTAGCAACCAACGCGGCCAGCCATGTCGCCCAAAAGTGCGAGGAACTGCGGCTGGCTTTGGGATATTGCAGCGTGTGGAAGGAAATCAAGCATCGCGACGGGCGCACCGTGGATGACGTCACCGAAAAGGTGAAAGCGCGGCTCTAGCCCCCTGCTTGGAACGGAGCTTCGTGGGCTCGCGGGTGGAATTCCTTTCCGCTTGGGGCATCCACGCCGCACCATGCATGGAAGCCACAAGTCCCAGCGGCGCCGCGCCGATCTGGCAACAGGCGCATGAGCAGTGATCCGTCCTTGTTCCCGCGGTCCATGAGGTCGCACTTGTGCGGCTTGGCACTGGGGCTAGCGGCCCTGTGCGCGGCTTGCCTGGGGCCCACGCAGAGTTCAGCCAAAGCGCAGGACCAAGCAAGCCAAACTCCGGCGGGCGGCGATCGGCAACTAACGGCCGGTGAGCTGCGCGAGCTCCTCGGGCGCGGCACGATCAAGCCCGTCACGCAGATGGACCAGGAGGATGCCTTCTCGCGCTTCGAAGGCACGATGGACGAAGGCGCGCTCTCCCAAGCGGCCGCCAAGCCCCGGACTGCAGCCGCCACGCCGCTGCCGGAGAATCCGTACGTGCGCTTTGGCGAACGCATCAAAGTGCAACCCAACGGCACGATCACCAAGCCGTTCCCCTTGCGACTTGGGACCGGCAAGAACCTGATCGAATTGCTGCGCAAGTACGGCCAGATCCCGCTGTGGGATGCGACGCTGACCCCTGGGCCCTCCGCTCCCGAGTTCGTGCAACTCGAATTGCTCGAAGGATGGGACATGGAGTTGGTTCAGGACCTGCGCGTCGTAACCGAGTTGCCCAAGGAGCAGCGCCTGGCCGACTGGCTGGTGGTCACGACTGGGCCGGACTTGCTGCAAGACGTCGAGGACTTCATCAACCTGTTCGCGGCCGGCGTCCCGCAGATCGAAATCGAAGCCAAGATCGTCGAAATCACTTTGAGCGACTCGCTGGACCTGGGCGTGCGCCCCCCCGACGGCGTGCCGATGTTCGATTTTCCCGACCACACGTTCGTCAAGAGCTTCGACAGCCGCACTCCCAACCAAGCGGACGCCAGCGAAGGCCTGCTCTCCCTGGGCGGCGTGCAGGACGGAGTGGCTTTCAATGCCATTCTCGAAGCGATCGCCACGCGCGACAACGTGTCGATCATCTCGCGCCCCAAGATCGCCGTGCGCGAAGGCGGACGCGCGGACATCTCCAATACGGTCAAGATTCCGTTCCTGCAAATCACGGGCATCCAGCCCAACGGCACCTACGGCGCCCAGGTGGCGTTCCAGGAAGTAGGCGTCAAGCTGTACGTCGTGCCGCGCGTCATCGGTACGCGCACGGTGGCGCTCAACATCGACGTGGAAGCCTCCCAGCAAAGCGGCTCGGAGACGGTGTTCGTAGCCGACGACGGCGATACGCTCGTCAGCTTGCCGGTGCTCTCGCAGCGCTCGGCGCGCACGACCGTGTACTTGCAGCCCGGTCAGGCGGTGATCTTGGGTGGCCTGATCACAGAACGCAACGTCGAAGGCGTGCGCAAGGTGCCGCTGCTTGGCGACGTGCCCCTGATCAACTTCCTGTTCCGCTCCAAGTTCACCCGCAAGGAGCAGACAAACGTGTTGTTTTTCATTCGCCCGCGCATTTTGCAGGGGATCGACCTGCACCGCGATTTCTAGGGCCGCCCGCCGGGAGCACGACCTGAACGGCCGTGCGAGGCGAGTCCTAGCCTCCCAAAGGCGGGCAAAAGGCTTGGCAAGGGGGTAGACCCGGCCTGGGCCTGCTCGTTTGGATCCAAAGGGACTGGCAATACGCACCAGGCCAGTGGAAGATCCTGCCTTGCGGGACGTCTGACAGTCGTCAGAGGATCCCTTGCGATGAGACTTCCTGCACGAGCTTCCAGCGTCCATGCGCATCCGGCTCGCCGAGGGTCCGCCCTGCTGCTTTCGTTCCTGGCCCTGATCGTGCTGGCGGCGATCATTTTCCAGCTGTTCATCGGAACCAGCACGGATGCGCGCGTGGCGCGCAACGAGATCACGCTGACGGCCATGGATCAGGCCATCGAATCGGCGCTGCTGGAGGTCGTCAATCGCCTCAAGGAGGATGCTGAAGCCGACGCCCAAGCCGGCAGCGCCGCGAGCCAGGGCGCGGCTGGGGCCGGCGCAGGTCTTCCCGGCGGTGATGGTGCCGCAGACGCAGGCGCCGGCGAGGAACAGGCCGAGCCCTCGGCGCCTTCGGACTCGCGCGAAGACAGCTGGGGCAAACCGCAGCGCACCACGATCAACGACATCGAGCTGCGCATCTTGGTCCAAGACGAGGATTCCAAGCTGAATATCCTGGGCATCTTGGCCGAGGACCGCGAACTCGCCGATCGCTGGGTGGACCGCGTGGCGCGTGTGATCGACTTGGCGCGCGAGGGCACGGCGGCCGACATCGACGCCGGCATGGCGCGGCGCATGGTCGAGACCATGCGCGAGCACTTGACCAATCGCTCGGCATCGGTGCTGCCGCGCGCGGCGCTGCGTTCGGACGACGACGACAATCGCAGCCAGGGCTTGCCGTTGTCGCTGCGCGAACTGGTCGTGCTCGATCCATTCGATCCGTCGCTGTTTCGCGACTTCCGCGACGAGAACGGCGAAGTCGTGCATTCCCTGGGATCGTTCCTGACCGTCTGGACATCCGTGGACGCGGCCGCGGCAGGCGGCGCTGGAGCCCCCGGGACCGGCGCTCCCGGAGCCGGCGGAGGCGGGACCGGTGCTCCCGCCGACGCGGCGACCGGCGCCGGTGCGGGAGCGCCGGCGACGGGTCAAGCACCGAGTCAATCCCAAGCTCAGCCGCCCGGCCAGGACCAAGGCGGCGCGGGCCAAGGCGGCACCGGCCAGGGCTCATCTGGCCAAGGGGCAGGCGGGGGAGCGCCGTCCACGCCGGATGCGAGTTCGGGCACCGCGCGCGGAGTGTCGGTCAATGTCAACACGTCGCCCGCCGCCGTGCTCAAAGCCCTGGTCGATGAACGCGAAGTTCCCAGTCGCTTTTGGGACGAGGTGATCGAATACCGCAACCTCGAACAGAAGCAGGAAACCGAGGACCCCGACGCCGAACCCGTCTACGACGAATTCGGCGAGGAGATCATCGAGCGCCAGGTGTTCGACACGCTCAAGGAACTGGGCGATGTGCCGGGCTGGGAACGCTTGAACGGGGAACAGCGCGCCTTGCTGGGCCAGCTGTTGACTACCCAGAGCCAGATCTTTTCCGTGTACGTCAGTGCGCGCAAAGCCACCGGCCAAGGCAGTGAATTCGGAGGCGAACTCGGGCGCAAGCTCAGCCGCGAAGAAGAAGACGCTGAGCGCGCCAATCAGATCGTGCGCACCGTGCGTTCCGTGGTCTGGCGTTATTCTTCGGGCGACAGCGTGCGCATCGTGCCCTTGGTGCGCTGGGAACTGATCGACTACACGCCCTTGGAAGTCTTGGACTACCCTGACGAGGACCGTTAGGCGGCGCCGGTGGTTTCGCCCACGAAGCGCTCGCGCGGGGCTCAAAGCGGCCCGCTCAGTCTGGAGGTGCTGCAGCATCTGCTGGCGGCCGCGGCCGAGGAAATGGGCGCGTGCCTGCAGCGCAGTGCCTTTTCGACCAATATCAAGGAGCGCCGCGATTTTTCCTGCGCGGTCTTCGATTCCGCTGGCCGCATGCTGGCCCAGGCCGCGCACATACCAGTGCACCTGGGCTCTATGCCGATGTGCACAAAGGCCGTGCTCGCGCAGCTCGAATTGGGCCGGGGGGACTGCGCCATCCTCAACGATCCGTTCCAAGGCGGCACGCATTTGCCCGACATCACCTTGGTCGCACCGGTGTGCGTGGGCAAGTCCAGGCGCCCGAGTTTCTACGTAGCCAATCGCGCGCACCACGCGGACGTCGGCGGCCCGGTGCCCGGCTCCATGGCGCCGGCCGCGGACGTGCACGGCGAAGGCCTGCGCATCCCGCCCATGCTGCTGGTGCAGCAAGGTCGCATACGCCAAGACGTGCTCAGCTTGCTGGAAGCCAACATGCGCGTTCCCGCGGAACGCCGCGGCGATCTCATGGCCCAAATTGCCGCCTGCCATCACGGGCAAGCGCGCATGTCGGCCCTGGCCCTGGAACTGGGCGCCGTGCGGCTCGAGTCGCGCGCCAGCGACCTGCTCGATTGGACCGCGAGCCTCGTCGAGCAATTCGTGCGGCGCTTGCCTGCGCGCCGCTTCGAGTTCGAGGACACGCTGGAATCGCCTGCCAGAGAAGGCACGGCGCGGCAGGGAACCAAGCCCGGGACGATTCGCTTGCATTGCAGCTTGCGCGCGAGCGGCGGCCGGTTGCTCGTCGATTGGTCAAAGAGTGATGACCAAGTAGGGGGTGGCATTGCGACCGTGCGCGCCGTGACCCAAGCGGCCGTGTTCTACGTCGCGCGCCTTTTCTTGGAGACCAGCGTTCCCACCAACGACGGGTTGTGGCAGGCGATCGAAGTGCGCACACGCCCCGGTTCGCTCGTGGACGCGCGCTATCCGGCAGCGGTGGCCGGCGGCAACGTCGAAACCAGCCAGCGCCTCGTCGATTGCTTGCTGGGCGCGCTGGCCAAAGCGCTGCCCGGTCAAGTGCCGGCGGCCAGCTCGGGCACGATGTGCAATTTGTCCTTCGGCGGTACGCGCATGGACGGACGACCATTTGCGTATTACGAGACGATCGCTGGCGGGGCGGGAGCAAGCCGACGCGCCGATGGGGCCAGCGCGCTGCAGACCCACATGACCAACACGCGCAACACGCCGATCGAAGCCTTGGAGACCAACTACCCCGTGCGCGTGCTGCGCTACTCGATCCGCCGTCATTCCGGTGGAGCAGGCCAAAGGCGCGGCGGAGATGGCATCGAGAAGGCGCTCTTGTTCCTAGAGCCCGCGCGCGTCACGTGGATTGCCGATCGTTGCCGCGCGGGGCCGTGGGGTTTGGCGGGCGGTTCGAGTGGCGCGCCCAGCCGGGCGCGACGGCGCAGTGGGGTGGCGGCGCACGGCCCTGCGCTCGACCTGGGCTCCGCGGCCAGCCTGCAGGTGGAGCCAGGCAGCGTGATCGAGGTCCTCACTCCCGGCGGCGGCGGATACGGAATTCCCCGCTCGCGGCGCTCGCGGCGCTAGGGACTTGTTCGCGTCTAGGGCTCGGTAGACAATGCCGGTTCTCTGAGCCCGCCCAGCCGCCGCGCGCCCGCTTGGGCGGGAAGCTGCTCGCCCGGTGCAGCGCGCCCAGCGCCGCGATCCATTTCCCTCTTCAGGCCTCTTCCTCCGCACCCCCCCTCGTATGCCCTCCGTCTGCGTGTTTGGAGCCCAATGGGGCGATGAAGGCAAGGGCAAGATCATCGATCGCATGGCGCGCGACGCCGAGGTCGTGGTGCGCTACCAAGGTGGAGCCAACGCCGGCCACACGGTAGTCGTCGGCGGCGAAAAATACGTGCTGCACTTGGTGCCGTCGGGAATCCTGCATCCGGGCAAGATCAACGCCATCGGCGCCGGTGTGGCCTTGGATCCCTTGGCGTTGCTAGGGGAGATCGAGGGCCTCGAGCAACGCGGCGTGGTGATCGGCGCTTCGAACTTGCGCGTTGCGGCCAATGCGCACGTGATCTTCGAGCACCACAAGCGCATCGACCAAGCCGGTGAACGCTGGCGCGGCGTCGGCCGCATCGGCACGACCGGGCGCGGCATCGGGCCGTGCTACGCGGACAAGGCCTCGCGCACGGGCCTGCGCGTGGCCGACCTGTTGGATCCTGTGCGCTGCCGAGAACGCTTGCGCGCGGCGTTGGCCGAGAAGAACGCCTTGTTGACCCAAGTCCACGGCGAACAGGCACTCGACTTGGAGCAGTCCCTCGAGCGCTACTCCACTTTGGGCAAGCGCTTGCAAAGTTACGTGGGTGACGTGGGAGCAGAGCTGCGCGGACTGTGGCGCGCCGGTCGCAAGATCTTGTTCGAAGGCGCCCAGGGAGCCATGCTCGACTTGGACCACGGCACCTATCCGTTCGTGACCAGTTCCAACACCGGCGCCAATGGCATTTCTTCCGGCGCGGGCGTACCGCCGCGGGCCATCGAGCGCGTGCTGGGAATTGCCAAAGCTTACTGCACGCGCGTCGGCGAGGGGCCGTTTCCCAGCGAGGAATTGGGCCCGATCGGCGAAAAGATCCGCTCCCAAGGCAACGAGTATGGCGCAACCACGGGCCGGCCACGGCGCTGTGGGTGGCTCGATCTGGTGGCTCTGCGCTATGCCTTGGATCTCAACGGAGCCGACGGCTGGATCATGACCAACTTGGACGTGCTCAGCGGGTTCGACACAGTCAAGGTCGGCGTGGCCTACCGCGCCGGCAACTCGCGCTGGACCGAGTTTTCCTCGGAGATGCCCAGCCTGGAACAAGTGCAAGTCGAGTGGCAGGAGTTCCCCGGTTGGCGTGAGCCCATCGACCACCTGCGGCGCTTCGAAGATCTGCCGCAAGCCGCGCGCGACTATGTGGAATGGGTCGAGCGCGCGTCCGAGGTACCGATCGTGATGCTCTCCATCGGACCTGACCGCGATCAGGTCATTCCGCGCGCCGGCCATGGATTGTTCGCCAGTCAACCCGGCCCCGTCGTCGCACCCGGGCGTGCGCTGGTTTGAAGCGTCCAAGGAAACCAGTAGGCGCCATGGCCAAGTCGACCGCTCGCCCTTCCAGCCGCTCTGCTTTGGAACAGATCCAAAGTCCTGTTCCCGGCCTAATCATCGAGCGTCCGGATTTTGGAGGGCCGTTCCCCGAGCACATCGCCGTGATCATGGACGGAAATGGGCGTTGGGCCCAGGAGCAGAGTTTGCGGCGCGTCTTCGGCCACAAGGAAGGCATCCACTCGGTGCGCGAGATCACCACCGAGTGCGCCAAGATGGGCGTCAAGTCGCTGACGCTGTACGCCTTCTCGGTCGAGAACTGGAAGCGCCCGCGTCACGAAGTCGCGTACCTGATGCGGCTGTTGCAACGCTTCTTGGTCGACGAACGTCCTACGCTGATGAAAAACGGCGTGCGCCTCAAGGGCCTGGGGCGCCTGGCGGACCTGCCGGAACAAGCCCTGGCGGAGTTGCGCCGCACGGAAGTACTGACCGCAGAGAATTCGGGCATGCTCCTGCGCCTGGCCCTGTCCTATGGTGGGCGCTCCGAAATCGCCGACGCGCTGCGCAGCATCGCCGTGCAGGTGCAGCAAGGAGCCCTCGATCCGGCGCAAATCGACGAAGAGACTTTGCGCCAGTATCTGTACGATCCGCACACTCCCGACCCGGATCTCCTGATTCGTACGGCGGGCGAGCTGCGCGTCTCGAACTTTCTGTTGTGGCAGATCAGCTATTCGGAGCTGTACGTCGCGCGCGAGTGCTGGCCTGATTTTCGTGCCAAACATCTGCGCGCAGCGCTGGCGGATTACGCGCGCCGGGTGCGCAAGTTTGGCAGCCTTTCCAAAGGCAGCCAAGCCGCGGCCGGCGCGGAAAAATCCAAGGTACGCCTCGCTTGGCGCCGGGGTTCCTCCCAGTGAGCGAACCCGCGCAGGCAGCGCCGTCCAAAGCTGCCAAGATTTGGCGCCGCACGGTGGTCGGCGTCTGCCTAGGAGCCGGCGTCGGGCTGCTCTTGTGGTTTGCCTACCAAAACGGGACGCCCTGGCCCGTAGCTTCGATCGGAGCGCTCCTGGCTTGTGCTTGCGCGGCGGAATTGCACTCGATGGGGCGCTTCGCCGAGCAAGGTTGGCTGTTCGTGCTAGTGCCGCCGTGCATCGCCACGTTTGCGACGGTCAGTCGAGCCGCCGCCGGTTGGGCCCAGGAGACGGAACATGGCCGATCAGTCTACGACAGTTTCGCGAACGGAGGCCTGGGAAGCGAACTGCTCGTGGCCATCTCGATTGGCTTGATCGGGCACGCCGTGGTGCGCGCGGGAGCGACAAGCGCGCGCAGTCCTTGGATCGCGGGCGCTTGGGCGTTGGCGGCGTCCATATGGCTGATCTCCGCCGCTCAGACTTCGGCCGCGGCTCTACACACACGGTGGTGGATCTTTGCGGCAGCAGGCCTCGTGTTCCTAGCCGGCGTGGCTCGAGTGGCGGGCCTTGGCGCGAACTTGTTTTGGACCGTGTTCTTGTCCAGTTGGCTAGCGGTCGGTCTTCCCGCCATGGCCAAGGTGTGGTTCTTGTACGACTTGATGGGTTTGGTGGCCTTGATCGCGCTCTCGAAGATCGGCGACATCGCCGGCTACTACGCGGGCAGCGCCCTAGGGCGCCATCATCCATTTCCCCAGTTGAGCCCGGGCAAGACGGTCGAGGGCTGCGCTGCGTCGCTGATCGCCGGCACGCTCGCGGGCCTGGCGGCGGTCGAACTGGGTTGGCTGCCCAACACGAGTACCTGGGCAGCTTTGTGCGCGGGAGCCGTAGTCAATGTTGCTGCCCAGGGGGGCGATTTGCTCGAGAGCTGGGTCAAACGCCGCGCCGGAGTCAAGGACTCGGGCACCATGTTCGGTCCCTCGGGTGGTGTGCTCGACGTGGTGGATAGTTTGCTGTGCTCGGTCCCGGCGGCGCTCTGTGCTTGGCCGTACTTGTTCTAGAGCAAACCTAGGGTGGGTGATGCGGGAGGGAATTCGGGCCTGACGCCCACGATCGCCAAGCTGGTCGGCGTTTCGCGAACCTACCAGCGCGGAAGCGTTTCGGTCCAGGCCTTGAGGGACATCGATCTGGTGCTGGCTGGCGGCGAGTTCTTGGCCATTGTCGGCCCCTCCGGCTGCGGAAAGTCGACTTTGCTGCACGTCATCGCCACGGTTGATCGCGCGGATAGGGGCCAAGTCGAAGTGTGCGGCGTGGATCTTGTGGCCGCCGACGAGGCGCAACTGACCTTGCTGCGGCGGCGCAAGATCGGCGTGGTCTTCCAAGACTTTCAGTTGCTGCCGAGCTTGACTGCCGCTCAGAACGTGGCCTTGCCGCTGGCGCTCGATGGCAAGCAGGATCCAAAGCGCGTGCTCGAAGTGCTCGAACAAGTAGGGCTGGCCCACAGGACTGGGCACTACCCCGGAGAACTTTCGGGCGGCGAACAGCAGCGCGTCGCCGTGGCGCGCGCCTTGGTGCACCGACCCGCACTGATCGTAGCTGACGAGCCAACCGGCAACCTCGACTCGGCTGCCGGCCGAGTGGTGCTCGACCTTCTCATGCGTTTGCGGCGCGAAGTCGGAGCCGCGCTGGTGATGGCTACGCACGACCCGGGCATTGCCGCGCGCGCCGACCGCACGCTGCGCCTGTCCGATGGGCGAATCGCGACCGACGTCGGCGAAGGACCATGAATCAGGCGCAAATCTGGCTCGCACCTTTGCTGCACAAACCGCTGCGGCCGGCCATGACCGTGCTCGGGGTCGCGCTGGGCGTGGGCTCGGTGATCGGAACCGTGC
>JAKFYL010000411.1 GCA_021730845.1 Planctomycetota bacterium
GCGCAGGGCCCCCTTCAAGACTTGCAGCTTGCGCGTGTCCTTGAACAACTTCAGCTCCGGTTTTTCCCCACGCAAGCCTTGCAGGTAACCCGGCTCCACGCGAAAAGCCGCAATTTCTTCGGGCTTGTCGAAACTCCAGCTCAGCTTCCAGCGGCCTTCGCCCAGGTCGGTAGCCGTGGCGCCCATGCTGTCCAAGTGCGCCTTGGGGTCGAACAACTTCTCCGCTGCGCCAGCGGCTAGCCCGTTGATCAGCTCCAAGCGCGCGCGCACCAAGGCGTGCGTGCGCCCGGATTCCATGAGCTTATGCAAGCGGTCCAGGCACAGCTCTCCAGCAGCGCGGTCCTGCGGCAGTCCCGCGGCGGCCAGTTCAGAAATCTGGGCCGCAATGGCACCCTCCGCGACCATCTGCGGGTAGCGACTTTGTGCATCCGCCACGAGCGCCTCGTTGGCAGGCCCTGGATTGCGTTTGAGCACCGCTAGCTTGGCGTCGTTGGAGAGTGCATAAGGAAGCATGCGCTTCCACGCCAGCTCACCTGATGCAGTATCGGCCGGGATCAACCCCGCCAACCACAGCGGGTCGATCTGAGTGAACTTCAATTCGTTTAGGCCGGCGCTGTTTGGGCCAAGCAGCAGCTTGCTTGCGTCACGCGCCGTGATGGCCGCGCTGAATTTCTTGCCGCCTTGGTTCCAACCGAGCTTGGTCGCCTTTTGGATCGTGGCGTCGATCCACGCGTTGCGCAGCTCCAAGTACGCGTGCACACGCGTTCGGTCCAGTTCGATGCTCGCCAGATCCGGATGGCTCTTGGCACCCGCAACCAAATCGTCCAACTCTCTTGCGCCGCCGTCCAGGTCACCTTGACGAGCCCTGCTCATGGCCCCGGCGTGGCGTGCTCCGAAATCGGTGCTGGCAACGGCCATGCGTGCGGCATCGAACGAACTCGACTTGGGCAGCAAGTTCTGGGACATCAAGGCCGCCGCCGACAGGGCGGCTTCGATGTTCGGGCTCCCTCCCAGTACCCGATAGCGTGCAGAGGCCCAAGCCTTGAAAGACTCGTCCATGGTCTCGAGGTCCTTGATCCCCAATGCGACGCGCAAGCGCAACGCCGACGGATCGCCGTTGAACACCGATTTCAGGTAGGTGAACAACCCGCGCCTGAACCGCCCCTCCTCCGCATCGTGGAGATAATGCACCCACAAACCACACAGCGCCGAGACCTTCGCGTACGCTTCGTCGAGGTCGGGGGCCGGCACTTTCTGCTCTTTGGCGAATCCTTCCGCGGCCAGCTCGAACTCGTCGCGCGTGCGGTACTTGAGCAGGGAGTTCAGGGAGTACAAAGGCGCCAGCGCATCGGGCGGAGTACCAAAGACCTTCATCACCGGCTCCAACTCTTGCAGACCTAGGCGCGGAACCGCCAAGTCGGCAGGGGAGTGGCCGGCGCAATTCCCCAAGTATGCCGCGATTCCTTCGAGCACGAATACGGGGGGGCTAGTGCGCTGGGTCGCTGGCGTTTCGTGATCGTCGAACAAGGCCAACACGCAACCGCGCAGGAATTCGTCGCGCGCCGCGCTGGGCTGGCGCGGGTCCAGCTCCAAGTCGCAAATCACGACGTCCAAGGACTGCTCGTAGCCATGCCAGCCGACTTCGCCGGAGCGCTGCTCGGCACGGTCGGCCAACGCGGCGCGGGTCGAAGCGCCGCCCAGGGCGAGCACTTGCAGCCGCGGAAAATCGGGTGAACGAGCTACACCGAGCGGGGCGCTGATGCGTTTGCTGAACTGTTCTTCGATCGCGACGATCCACGGCACGAGCGCGTCGCGCAATTGGCCAACCTTGGCGCTTTCCACGTGTTCGCCGACCTCGTTGATCCACAATGCCGACGTGACCGTGCGGTCGACGACCAGCGGGTGCTCCGCCAAGGCCGGAACGCTCTGCAAGCGCTGAAGGGTCTGGGAGTCCTGGTGCGCGGTCCCGGGAATGAAAGGCCCGAGGTTGGCCGCAAAGGCCAGCATGGTCGGGAGCAGGAATGCAAACGGGCTCGGATTGGGCATGGTCGTCGATAACCTAGGTTGGGAAGGCCGCTAGGACTACGACTTGGAATCTAAGTTCCGGCCCCCAAAGCTCCAAGCAAGCTGAATTTCCGGCGCGCGCCCAGCGAGCGTGCACGGCTGTTCTAGAAGCGGGAAACCTGCACTTCCGCGCGCCCGATCCCGTGTACGTACGACTTGTGTTGCACCCGTGCCCGAGTCGATGTGCTGGCAGCCCGCTTCTAGCGGCTTACCCCCCAGCCTTTCGCCGCTCGTCGTGAGATTCGTATCGTTCTGCGCGCTCGTCTTGTTCCCATGGGGAGTCAGCGCTTGCTCGGCTACGAGCGGACCGCCCGCGGTAGACGCGAAAATCGAGCTCGCCGATCGCTACATCTTTCGCGGGGTTCCGCGGGTGGAGGCGGCCGTGCTGCAGGGCTGGACCAGCGTCGCCCTACCGCTGGAGAGCGAGGCCACGGCAAGTTTTTCGTGGTGGGGCAATTTGAACTTGGAAGAAGGCGAGTCCGGCGGAGTGCTCGCCGCAGGAGACCAGGGCCAGTTCAGTGAAGTCGACGTCTCGCCTGAATACGCGTGGTCCAGCGGCGATTGGTCCTTGGCCACGGGGCTGACGAGCTACGCGTTTCCCGGCCAAGCGGGCGGAACTGCCGAACTGTACGCCTCGGCCAGCGTCTTCGCGCTGGGAGTGTCGCCGAACGTGACTGCGTACTACGACATCGACGAGGTCCAGGGCCTGTACCTGACGGGATCGGTGTCGCGCGTATGGACTTTGAGCGAGCGCTTGCAGGCGCTGGTAGCGGGATCCCTGGGTTTTGCGGACAAGAAGCAAGGTCGGGCGCTGTACGCGTCCTCCCGATCAGGGCTGGCCGACCTCACCAGCTTGCTCCAAATCTCCTACGCGATGGACACGGCTTCCTCGTGGTTCCTGCGATTTTCGAGTTCGACTCTGGCTTGGGGCGAGTTCGAGGATTCGGTCGAGAACCAGGGATTGGATCCCGATTCGTTCACGATCGCGCTGGGAGCGAGCTGGAGCTTCTAGCGAGCGTTGCGCGGCGTCGACCTTCGCGGTCCGTGGCCCGGTTTCAGCAAGAACCGCGCGGTACCGCTGCGCGGCTCGCGGTCGGACACCTTGGGACCTGGGATCGCGGCGGTCGGAGGAGCTTGGTGCACGGCTGGTCGCTCCACTCGCGGGCCGCTGCCGGGCTTGTACTGCCAGATCGCGCGCCCCGGCTGGGAAGCGCGGGAGCGAGCGGTGCAAGCGCTTTCCTGCGCGGATGCGTTCAGGGACGACCCGGCGCCTAGAAGCGCGAGCACAAGGAAACTTTTTCGGACGCTGCGAGTGCCGGGGAACATGCTTGAGGCAGGGCCCGGCGCGGCTTGCGCCGGCAGCGGGGAACCTACTCAAGAACTCTACCCCAGACACGCCCCGTTGCGATCCGACTCTGGGGGGGGCGCTCGCTGACAGCGGGTGTGGTCTTACGCCGACTCGCTCAGAAAAGCCTCGGCCGCATTGGCCTTTTCCTTCTCGTTGCGGCGCTCGTCGGCCGAGCGCGCGCTCTCTAGCAAGAGCTGCATGACATTCAGGTGGATGCGCCCGTCCGAGTACCTGGGCTCGCCCTTCCAGAAGGCAAACTCCGCGTCCTGCGCGTGGAACAGTCGATCGAATAGCATCTGAATCTGGCGCTCGACAGCTCGTTTCAAGTCGTCCGTGTTCACCAGCGCGCCGCGCTCCAGCGTTTCGCCCAGCCGACCGCCATGGCTGTTTCCGAGCGCTTCCTCGAGTTTGGCCCGATCGACCGCGCCCATTTCCACGAGGATGTTGCCGAGCATCGCGTTGCGGGGCGCGTTGTTGCTTTGGGCATGCACGACCACGCCCTGCTTCAGCTCCAGACTGAAAATTTCGGAGGGCGCCGTGACTTTGACGGTGCCCGTTTCCTGCAGCGTGCCCAGGAACGACAGCAACTGAAACAGCGGAATGCTGCCGCTATTGCCTTGGATCGCAAGCACATGTTCCTTGCTGGGCGCCTCCAACTTGGGAGCGGAATGCGCCCGCTCGGTCCGCTCGCGCTTCTTGGTCAGGCTCTTGACCCAACCTGACAGCACGTTGGGCCGCGCCTCGGGCGAGGTCGCGGGTTCTTCGAACGCGAGCACGGATCCGGGCTCGAGCACGCGCCTAGCTTCGTCGACGTAGCGGCGGGCTCGTTCACAGCGATCAAGAGCGTCCGGGCCACGTCCGGCGATATCCGCCAGCAGGATGGCTGCGCGCTCGAGTTCGGCGCAGTCGGCGAAGAGCTTGCTTAGCGAATCCAGCGGTTTGGTTTGTTCCATGGGCCCAAGGTATGTCGCGCTTTAGGCAGCGCCTGGGTGAAAGAAATGCATGGCTTGGTATCGGCCAAACCGCGCGAAAAGTGGACCTATGGCCCCGTGAATCGCGGCTCCCAGTGCCCGATCGGGCGAACGGCCGGCTCCGGAACGAGCACCTGGCTACTAGCAGCGCTGGGCGAGTTCTGGCACCGTAGCGGCATCTCATGGACCTACTTGCGTGCGTGGAATTGGCGCCCAAAGGCCGCCAGCTTCGGTCGGTGATTTGGCTGCACGGCTTGGGCGCGGACGGGAATGATTTTCCGCCCATCGTGCCCGAGCTCGGCTTGGGCCAAGAAATGGGAATTCGCTGGATCTTCCCGCACGCGCCGGCGATCCCGGTAACCATCAATGGCGGCATGGTCATGCCTGCCTGGTACGACATCCAAGAGGTCGACTTGCGGCGGCGCCATGACGAACGCGGCGTGCGTCTTTCCGCACAGCGACTGGAGGCGCTCATCCAGCGCGAAATCGAACGCGGAGTTCCTAGCAACCGCATCGTGCTCGCTGGATTCTCCCAAGGCGGTGCCATTGCCGCCCACACTGCCCTGCGCCACGCCAGCCCGCTGGGCGGACTGGTGCTGCTGTCGACCTACCTCGTGCTGGCGGACACCTTGGAGTCGGAGCGGCATGCAGCGCAAGCGAAACTGCCGATTTTCCAAGCTCACGGAACGCTGGATCCGATGGTGCCCCACGACCGCGGTGTCGCGCTGCGCGACCGCCTGGTGGAGCTGAAGCTGCGCGTGGATTGGCACGAGTACCCCATGGGGCACCAGGTGTGCTTGGAAGAAATCCGCGACTTGGGGGCGTGGCTCAGTCGACTCTTCGAAGCTCAGCGGTAAGTCGCGGGCCAGCCTCAGCGCGCTTCGTCGGTCAGCGGGCGGATTTTCAAGTTGCGATAGCTGACTTCATCGCCGTGATCCTGCAGCGCGATGCGGCCGCGCATGCCGGTCGCGAAGCTGGGCCAGGAGGCAAACTTACTCGCCGCGATTTGCTTGCGGCCGGCCTCGCTGCCCAGGTCCATGGATAGGATGCGCGCGCCATTGAGCCAGTGCTCCACGCGCCAGCCCTGGATCACGACGCGAGCTTGATTCCATTCGCCGACAGGACGCGTGGGTTTGGCGATCGGAGTTGCCAGTTCATACAGAGCACCGGCGGAATGCCAATCGTCGGCGGCCAATCCATGCCCTTGATCGTCGAGCACCTGGTATTCCGGGCCGCTGACGTAGGTCTGCTCCAGACCGTCCAGCACCCGCAACATGACTCCGCTGTTGCCTTTGGGACCGATCTTCCACTCGAACTCCAACTCGCAGTCGGCGTACTGTTCGGTGGTGACCAAGTCGCCGCCTCCTCCGCCAGCCGCGTGCACGAGCGCGCCGTCGCGCACGCTCCAACCCGAGCTCGGAAATTCGGACCCGTTGTAGGACTTCCAGCCCGCGTTGGTCTGGCCGTCGAAAAGCAGCTTCCAACCCAGTTCGATTTCGCGCGCTGACAGTGTGTTGGGAAGGTAGCTGGGCGGCAGACTCACTTCTCCGGTGGCCGCCCACTGCGTCGCGCGCACGAGCAAATCGGCGATCTGGGGGTGATCGAACGTTGCGCGCGAATCCTTGTCGTCCTTCCACACGTGGCCCAGCGGCGTGTGCACCACGCGACCGGCGCCGAAGCTCCCGACTAGGAGCATGGGCTCGAGCTTGCCGGTCCCGCGCGACTCGGGCGACGAAAATGCGGACGCCAGCACGCGGTAGTTGCTACCCGGCGTGCGCACCAGGTTGTGATACAGCTCGTCCGGATGGGCTCGCAGCTTGGCTAGGCCGGCGGTGATCGGGTGGTCACGATCGAGGATCTCGACGTCGAACGCGTGATAGTTGCCGTGGCTCGTGCCATCGCGCCAAAGATCGCCGACGAGCAATTCGTACTCGGTCCACCCGGGAAACGCGTTGTCGGCCGCGTGCACGACCACCACGCCGACGCCGGCCTTCACGGCGGACAAGAATTGCTCCTCCGCGGCAGCGCCCCAGCGCGGCCCGTTGTAGTTGAGTACCAACGCGCGCACGTCTTTCCAAGCCTCAGGCTTGGCCAAGTCCGTTTCGGGCGTAGCCGTGTGCTGCACCACGAAGTGCCCACCCGTTTCCAGGATCGAGGTCAGCTTGAGATCCGTGTATTGCCAATCGTGATTGTTGGCACCCGAAATGAGCCACACCCGCGGCGCCGGCGCAGCGGGCGGCTTTTCTTGGTAAGGCGAAACGGTCGAGAGTGCAGCGAGCGCGGTCCAAAGCATCATGGGTTCCAGTCCAATAGAAGCGGAGACATGCATGCGCGCCATGGTACGAAGTCCGACGCGTTCATTGCGCGTGGCCCCCGGCTTTACATGCGACGCGAGCTGCCCTTGCGCTCGGGGCGCGCGCTCAGCGGATCCTCGGGCCAAGAGTGCTTGGGATAGCGGCGCTTGAGCTCCTTGCGCACCTCGGGGTAGGTGTTCTTCCAAAAGCTGGCCAAATCGTCGGTGATTTGCTGGGGCCGGTAGTTTGGGCCCAGCAGGTGCAGCAGCAGTTTCACCCGCCCGCCGGCGACCGCGGGCGCTGCCTGCCACCCGAAAATCTCCTGGATGCGCACGGCCAGCACGGGCGCGCGACCGGATTGGTAGTCGAGCTCGAGCTTGCTGCCGCTGGGCACCTCGACCCAGTCCGGAGCCTGCACATCCAGCGCCCGCAATTGAGTCTGGCTCAAGCGCGCGCGCAGCCAATCGAGAACCGGCGCTTCACGCAGCTCCTGCAAGGATGTGCGCTGGCTTGCGACATCCGCCAGCACGGCTTGCAGCTCGTCCCCTTCAAAGCGCGGAAGCTCCAGTTCCGGGCAAGCGCCCGCCAGGAACCGCACGCGCGCCAGGAACCGCGCCGGCGCGGCGCGGTCCAGCCCTAGGGCACGCATCGGATCCGAACGCGCGGCCGCCAGGAGTACCACGGCCACTTGGCCGTCGTCGGGCAGAGGCACGAGCGCCTCTTCTACCAAGATCTGACCTACGAGCCGCCGCCGCTTGGCCCGCACGCGTTCGGCTTGGGCATCGAATTCCACGACGGTCTCGGTGCGCCACAAATGCGGCTCGATCCAATCGGGTTCGATTGCACTCGCCAGGCGCACCAACGCTTGGGCGCGCTCCGAGCGCTGGCCGGCCTCGATGTCGACGCACACGAACCATTCGCTGTCGCGCACCGCGCTCTGCGCGGTCTGCACCGCGCCGCGACCGTCGATCAGGAGCGCGCGCTCGGAACCAGGCTCCCGGCGTCGTGCCAGACGATCGCTCCAAGCGACCAAGAGCGCGCGGCGCAAGATTTCGTCGCGTCGCGCCTTGGGCTGTCGGTCGCGACCACCGACCAAAGCAATGAGCCTGGCTGCCAGCGCGAGAATCGAGCGCGCCGCCGCGGGATCCAGGCGGCCGACGTGCGAATCGACCCAACCCTTGGCCTCGAAATCCTCGAGCGCGACCACGCGGTCGTACACGTCGCAAGTCGTGGCATGGCTCGGCCCAGCCGAAGACGCCGCGTGAAGCTTGGCCGAACGATCGCTGCGAAAGGGTGAGCGCTCCCCAAGTAGCGCGGCAGCCAAGGCGACCACGCCTAGGCCTCCCAGTTCCGCCCCAGCGAGCACCAACCGCGCGAGGCGCGGCGCGAGCGGCAACTCCACCATCGCGCGCCCTAGCTCCGTGGGCGCATCGCTACCCGCCTCACCAGCGGAGCGTAGCGCGCCCAGGCTGCGCAAGGACTCGCGCGCGCGTTCCAAATGCGCCTTTTGGGGTGCTTCGAACCAACCAAAGCGTTCGAAGTTCGTTTCGCCCCAGGCGGCCAGTTGCAACACAGCGCCAGCCAGATCGACGCGGCGGATTTCCGGCTCTTCGAATTCGGGCATCGAACGCTGCTCGGCCATGCTCCACAGCCGCCAACACACGCCCGGCTCCAGTCGACCCGCGCGACCGGCGCGTTGATCCGCCGACGAGCGCGCGATGCGCGTCAGTTCCAAACGATCGAGCCCGGCTCCAGGATCGAAGCGCGACATGCGCGCGAGTCCCGTGTCGATCACGGCCGTGACTCCGTCGACGGTGATGGATGTCTGGGCCACGTTGGTCGCCAGCACCACGCGCCGCGTGGCCCCGCGGCGCAGCACGCGGTCCTGGTCCTCCAAAGGCAAGTCACCGTAGAGTTCCAGCACCACCGCTCCGCGCAAGTAGGACTGGGCCTCCAACTCGCGGCGGGTTTGCGCGATTTCGCCCCGGCCTGGCAAGAACACCAGGATGTCGGCGGATGTTTGGCTCCAGGCTTGGCCGATGGCGTCGAGCAACGCGGCTTTGCGGTCCTGCTGGCGCGCCGCATCGGAATAACGGATCTCCACCGGATAGCTGCGACCGGAACTCTCGATCAAAGGCGCATCGCCCAGAAAGCGCGCCACTGCCGGCCCGGCCAACGTAGCCGACATGACCAAGATCTTGAGGTCCTGGCGCACTTCCAACTGCACGCGCCGCGCCATGGCCAAAGCCAAATCCGCGTCCAAGCTGCGTTCATGGAACTCGTCGAACACGAGCACGCCCACATGCTCCAGATAGGGATCGGCTTGCAGCATGCGCACGAGCACCCCTTCCGTCACCACCAGAATGCGAGTGTCCTTGCCGGCTACTCGTTCCAAGCGCACTTGGTAGCCCACCTCGGCACCCAGCCGCTGGTCGCGCTCTTGCGCTATGCGGCGCGCGGCCGCGCGCGCGGCCAGCCGGCGCGGCTCGAGCATCACCAGCATGTGCTCGCCCGCAAGGCCGGCATCTAGCAAGGCCGGCGGTATGCGAGTGGTCTTGCCTGCACCGGTGGGAGCTTGCAACACGGCGCAAGGATGAGCCTGCAAGGCACCGACCACCGCGGGCAGCACTTCGTCGATCGGGAGGGGCTCGGGCGCGCGGCTCATGGAAGCGATCGCCGACGGTTCGTAGAGTCCGGCGCGTAGCTGTGAATCATGAGTCTTGGCTGTAAGCTGGGACGCGGTCAAGCGCATGAACACAGATCCCGTCCGCACGCGCTCCGGTCCAGCCGACTTTGCCGCGCAAGTGCCGCCCAGGCCACGGACGAGCTGGGCCGGGTGGCTTGGCTTGCTGCTCGTGCTCGGGCTCGCGTTTCAGACGCGTCTTGGAGTCGTGGATCAAATGCTGCCTTCGCGGCCGGAATCCGACACCCACATCCTATTCCAATACAGGGTCTACGCGGGACAACTCGCGCGCGAAGACGCGCCGCCGCACTACGGTTTCTACCCAACCTTCGTGGCCCGCACGCTGCAGCGAGTTTGGGGCAATTCTCCGTTCCAGCCTGCGCCCGTCGCGGCAAGCACGGCGCAGCACCTGCGCGCGGCAGCGGCTCCGCTGGTCAGTTTGCGCGCGTGGATTGCGCTAGCCGGCGTGGCTGCCGTGGCGGGACTGTTTTTCCTGACGCGCGTGATGCAAGACACGCGCGCGGGCCTGGTAGCGAGCCTATGTTTGGCGACCAGCTTGCTGCACACCATGTATTCGCACGAGGCCCGGCCGCACGGCTCGCACCTGCCCTTCGTGATCTGGGCCCTGTTTCTGTTGCTGCGCCAAATCGAGCGGCCGTCGTACGGACGCATCCTGGCCACCGCCGTCGTGGCCTGGATGGGCATGAGCACACTGCAGACCGGCGTCTTCTTGTTGCCGCCACTGGCCTACGCCGCCGCGATGCAAAGGGCTCGCTGGACCAAGCGCGTGTTCGCGCTGCTCGCTCTGGGCCCGGCGTTCGTGCTCTCGCGCATGTTCTACAGCGGCGGCATTCGCATCGACTCCAGCGGCATCTATCTGGCGCCTTCCGGGCACCCGATCCCTTTTGGAGAGCTCAACGGCCAGGGTATCCGCCCGACTCTGCAGTACCTGTGGGGTTGCGAGCCGGTGCTGCTCGTGCTGGGCGTGGCGGGTGCGCTGTGGGCGCTGGGACGCCTCTTGCCCGTGCTGCGTCAACTGCGCAGCGTGCGCAGCGTGCAAGCCGCGGTGCTGTGCGCCTATGGCCTGCCGTACTTGTTGTTCAGCTTGCTCAATCAAGAAACGCGCGACCGCTACTTGTTGCCCCTGTTGCCGTTCCTTGCCATGTGTGCCGCGTTCGGGTTGGCCCAGGTCTATGCACGCTTGGTGCGGCGCTCTCGGCCACTGGCCGAGGGTGTGTGCGCACTCGCGTTGGTCGTGCCGCTGGCCGATGCGGCGAAGTTCTATTCGCTGGGGCGGGCTCCGGACACGTTGGAGCTAGCGGCCAGATTCTTGGAACAGCAGCCGGACAGCGCGACGGCACGCATCGTCACCAGCCCGCATGCGGTCATTCCCCTGCGCTACACGGCTTCGGCTTTGCTAGCGCATGTCGGGACCGGATTGGCGGAAGGTTCGCCGTGGGTGGCCTACCAACTCCGCGTTGGCGCCCCGCCCGCTGGTCAGCCCGCTTTCGATCTACAGGCTTTCGACGCCAACCTGCTGGCGCAAGAACCCGATTTGCAGCGCCTGTATGAACGCCTGCAGGCCATGCGCCCGACGTACGTGGTGCTGGAGACTTCTTTGCGCCAACGCGCCTTTGCCTCGCACCGCGCTTTCGAAACCATCGTGCGCGCCAAAGCCGAACGCGTGGCCTTGATCAACCCCGAAGGCCTCGACCCGGGGGACGAAGAGTTGTTCGAGTACGGAGACAGCACGCGACTGCGCTCGCGCCTGTGGAATTCCAGCGCACTGGGACCGCCGCTCGAAATTTACCGCTGGAACGGCCCATGATTGTCACCGTTGGCATGCTGGGTGTGCTGGGTGTGCTGGCGCTCGCGGCTCCCCAGAGCGAGGGCTTGTTGTACCGGCAATTCCAAACCGCGCTCCCGTTCGAACAGGACATCCATGCGGTTTGCACCACGGCTGCCCAGGAAATCCTAGTGGTTTCCGGCGCACCGGCTGAAATTGCCTGGTTCGACGCCAAGGGAGAGCGGCTCCGGCAGCAGCCCATCTTGGAAGTACTGGAGCCGGGAGGCATTGCACGGGGCCCGGCTCTCGAATCCGGACCGAGCTACTGGATCACCGACAGTGGTACGCACCGGATCTTGCATTTGGACGCCAAAGGTCAGGTCATTTCCAGCTTCGGCAGCTACGGCTCAGGACCGGGCGAGCTCAACGCGCCGCGCGGTCTAGCCAGCCGGGAAAACCGACTTTTCGTGGCCGATTCGCGCAACAACCGCGTGGCGATGTTCGACTGCAACGGGACTTGGCTGGGCGCACTGGGAACACCTGGCACAGCGCCCGGACAACTGCGCTCCCCGCAGGCCGTCGACGTGGACGGGCGCGGCGGAGTGTGGGTC
>JAKFYL010000198.1 GCA_021730845.1 Planctomycetota bacterium
CAAGCGTAGTAGCCGGCGCGAGAGACCTCCAAGGTGGAGCTCATCAAGCCCACACCGAAGATCTCCCGGTGTTCGTAGATGAACTCGAACCTCAGCTCCGCTCTTTCGCGAAGTAAGCCAGCGCTTTCCTAAGAAACTCCACCGGCAGGGGTTTCCTTGACGAGCGCAAAGCCCATTTGGCGTGCTCGCCGATGAAGTTGATGGATGACACGATCCTGGTACTGCTGCTCGTACGAATCCGCGCCGGGGTCGGCATACCGCATGCCGAAACGGAGCGCATTGTAGAAGAGTACGGCCAGCTTGCGCGCGGTTGCCGTGACGGCCTTCGCCTTGCCGGCTCGCGCACCGAGTCGGCGATAGAAGGCACCAAGCGCTGTGTGAGTCTTGCCGATATTGACGGCGGCGATGCGCAGCAGGGCGGCTGCGCGGTTAGACGAGCGGCGCGTCTTCGAGCTAAGGATGCGCCCGCCCGAGATCTTGTTTCCCGGAGCCAAGCAGAGCCAGGACGTGAAGTGTTTGACGGTGGGCCATTTGCGCATGTCATCGCCGCACTCAGCGACAAGCCGCAGCACTGTGTATGGGCCAAAACCGTGGATCTGGCTGAGGTCGGCGCCGAGAAACGTGTAGAGCGCGGCGCGGACTTCAAAGGCCGGCTCGTTCCGACCACGCGTGTGTCGGACTTTGGGCATCGGCGTGTCTGGAATCGGTCGGGCATCGTTTAGTTCGCGCAATGCCGCCTCGACCTCGACATCGCACTCCGCGACCTTCGTGTGGTGGAACTCGTAGAGCTCAAGAGCGTGACGCAACGCGAATACGTGCTCGATGCGGTAGTTCCCGTCGAGCGCGTTACAGATGGTGTCGACCGACGCCTTGCACCGGACGTCGCGATGCTCGGCCAGCACCTTGGTGTCTCGAACGCCGCCGATGATCGCCCGGATGATCTTCATGCCGGTCACACCGGTGATGTCAGTGACGACGTGATGGAGTTGGACGTTCATCAGCATTAGAGCCTTCTGCATGTGTTGGATGTGCGACGCGGCGTAGTCGACCAAGCGCTCACGATGACGAAGCAGGGCGCGCAGGCGCGCGACGCCATCGCGTGGTCGGAAGCTACCGCGAAGAAGGCCATGCTGGTGCAGCTGTTGCAGCCATTGCGCGTCGTTCACGTCGGTCTTACGGCCGGGCACGTTTTTTGCGTGACGCGCGTTGACCAACACGACTTCGAATCCACGGGCCTCAAGAATCTCGAACACCGGCACCCAGTAGACGCCAGTCGATTCCATCGCAATCGAGGTGATGCCGACCGATTCAAGCCAGTCGGCGAGCTCGTGCAAACCACCGGTGAAGCTTGCAAACGAACGAACCGGCTGCGCATCACGATCTGGTGGGACAGCGACGACGTGAAAGGTCGAGCCCACGTCGAGACCGGCCGCGTTGGGGTGGATCGAAGGCAGCGTCCTCGTCGAGGACTTGCCACGCTGTTGAGACCTTGTCATCGCTTTCCTCCAGGTAGACCCGATGAGGAGGGGTGGGCGAAAAGATCACTTTCCTACACGGGATCGCCGAAGCGTCACCAATCACAAGTCCGCAGCCACCCCCGGGCCATGTTTTTTTACGGGCTACAGGCACCAAAAAGCTGACGGCCGCTCCTCATCGGGAACCTAACACTAACGGCACGGACCGAGTTTCTGGTCGACAGGCAGTGCGCAGACGCGTACCCGATAGTTTTTTAAAATGTCACGCTCTTGCTGAGCACGCACAAGCTCTTTGCGCAACTGGAGGACCTCCTCCTCAGAGGCCTTCGGTCGGCCATTGCCGGGGAACGCACTCGGGCCATCCGCCTTCATCTCTGACCTCCAGCGATGCAGAACGCCGGAGTCGACGCCAAGGTTGGTGGCCACCTCGCCCACCGTCCGACCCGGCTCACGGCTCAGCCGCACCGCTTCACGCTTGAACTCCGCACTGTACTTTCGTCGTGACTTTGCCATAGACACCTTTTCCTTGCCTGGAGCATCGCTGCTCCTTGTCTGGGTGTCCACTTTTCCGGGGGAAGATCAAGATACACGCTTCCCCCGCTTCCATCACTACTTGGCGCGCCTATCGCCAGGAGAGGCGGTCGCTGACTGCCTTGGCTGACGAGTGCCAGCGCGCGGCCGAATTGCTCCTTCGTTTGAGAAGAACCTGGACGTTCCAGGACAAGGGCTGTTTTCGTATCGGCACTAGACACGAGAAACACTGCCGGAACGCCATGCAAAAGGCCTGTCACCGCAAGGTCCATTCCACTCGTATTGCTTTCGTGGCTCAGTGAGCAGAGTGTCTCGCCAAACTCATCGACGGCCGAATCCAAACGTACCCTTCTCCAGTCGGCGTCGAGCTGTTGCTTCGGATGCGACGCAGATGGCAACTCTTGAGCGAACAACAAGAGCAGGAAAGCGCTTCGTAGGGAACCGCGCGGGCCCAGTGGTAGATCCCCCCTTGCGGATCTTGCCCCTACGTTCCCTCTCCGGAACATCCAGTTTCTCGTCATTATTTCCTCCTCAACCTCGGTTGAAGCCGGCGGTGTCGATTGGAGTATCTACGGTGCAGATGCCGTCATCGCACTGGCCTGCGTGCCGTCGCGCCTGGTAAGCCCCGGTCCCGCGCGGCAGGATCGGAACGACCCAGTGGGCCGTTCCGAAGGGAATCTCGGCGCGGCGCACGGGTCACGCTCGTCTATTTGATCTCTGACACGACGATGAATTGCGGGGCTTCGGCGAAGCCCATGAACTGGCCCATGATGCCCTGGACTGTTTCGCCCGGCATGTCTTTGGAGACGAAGGCGTCGAGGTTCGGGATCGAAAAGGTCTCGATGTACTGGACCGTCGGCTTGCCTTCTCCCATCAGCAATCTCTCGGAGCGGTGCGTGCGGAAGTCCGCGACGCGCTCAAGGCCGCGCATGGTGGGGTAGTCGGTCGACTTCACCCAGGCTTCGAAGTCAGCGGGTGTGACGCCGGCCTTGAGCGTGTAGAGAATCATGAGGTTGACCGGCTTGTGCTTGGCAACCGGCGCGGAAGCGCAAGCGCCAGCGAGAATCATCAACGGCAGAGCAAGGAGAATTCGTTTCATGCGTATGTTTCCTGGTGACTGGTTTGTATTCGTCGTCTTACCTGGCAGGATCCAATTCGCGACGTCGGCTTTTCCCGCTCGGACTTTGGCCGGCCAACTCGTTGAAGCGAAACGATCCGGTGCGACAATGGAAGCTGATTGCATGCTTGCACATGTGCGAGGTGGAGAATCGGGCCACGCCGGCCGAGGCAGGAAGACACCGGGGCAGATACCATTCGCACCGAGGCTACCACGAGCGCGGCCCACGTCCCACTGGGGGCGGTTGCGAGATGGCCGGCAGCGCGGCCCCGGAGCAATTTGGCGAACATTGCGCCTTGAGGGCCGCGCGTGCGCGTTGTTATTTGCGGGCCACGTGCCGCGAAGCTGTCAGCGCGCGCGATCCGTGGGCCACTGCTGATGGTGTCAAGTCACGGGCAAGTCTTGAACTGCAGGCCGTTCGACAAGCCCGTCGTCGACGCGTGACTCGGGTCGCGAAACCAGGTTTGGAGGTTGACCGTTTGGTTGAGAACCAGCTGCGGCCCGCCCTGGGGATGGGCCAGCATCTCTAGCAAGGAGTAGCTCAGCGTGCCAGCGCAAGAGGCACCAGTGCCTGTGTTCTTGATCTTCAGCCGGTACAGCGGACTCTTCACGCACAGGAGGCCTCCCCCAAAGGGCAAGTTGTTCTGGCCCGAGGTGCCAAAGAACATGATCCCATTCTGGTTGACCTCGAGATTCGAACCGGTTGCAAGGAACGTGCTTGGAGTAGAGAGGCTCGGCACGCCCGAGGCCGAAATCGACGGCAAACAGCCGCTCGAGCTGAACTGGGCCGTGCAGTAGACCGAAGGCGCCTCACAGCCGCCGTCGTAGCGCGCCAGCCAAACATCGAAGCCGCCCGCGTTTGGGCCTCCAAGGCTGCCCTGAGTTGAGCCACCAAGGAACGCGCCGCCTGCACCGTTTGTGGCAACGGCTCGTGCTGTGTCCTCGCCCGCGGTTCCAAGCTGACCAATCCAGAGCTGGTTGCCAGCACCGTCGTAGCGCGCGAGCCAGGCGTCCCAGCTGCCCGCATGTTGACCGCCGAGGCTTCCGGCTGTCTCACCGCCCACAAACACACCGCCCGAGCCGTCCGGTGCGGCACACGCAGCGAAGTCAGAATTGCTCGTACCGAGCTGCCGAATCCAAAGCTGGATGCCAGCGCTGTCATAGCGTGCGAGCCAAGCGTCATCGAAGCCCGCATTCGGGCCGCCGAGGCTCCCTTTAGTACCGCCGCTGATGTACACGCCACCCGAACCGTCCGGCGCGGAATTCTCGACAGCGTCATCACCACTCGTGCCAAACTGCTTGATCCATAGCTGGTTGCCTGCACCGTCTACTCGCGCTAGCCAGGCATCCGTTTCACCTGCGTTAGGACCGCCAAGATTGCCGGAGGTCTTTCCGCTGATATAGACCCCGCCCGCGCCGTCTTGTGCGACGGTGGATGCGTAGTCAAGGCTTGTCGTCTGAAACCACCGAATCCAGAGCAGGTTACCAGCGCCGTCGTAGCGTGAGAGCCATGCATTGGGTAAACCAAAATTCGTCCAATACAGAGTACCGCTAACGAATGCGCCGCCAGCGCCGTCCGGCACGACGGCTGGAGCATATCCCGTACCCAAAAACTGGTTGTACCAGAGCTGGTTGCCCGCGCCGTCGTAGCGCGCCAGCCAGGCTACGGCAGGAGATCCCTCATAGCTTCCGGCGGTGTGGTGGTAGGCGTAGCCGCTCACGTACACGCCACCCAAGCCGTCCGGCGCGACACCTGTGGCTTCTTCGTATGAACTCGTCCCAAACTGGCGGATCCACAACTGGTTGCCCGCGCTGTCGTAGCGTGCTAGCCAGGGGTCGTACCACGGGCCTCCGCTCGAACCGCCAAAACTGCCGGCGGCCCTGCCGCATAGGTACACGCCACCTGCTCCGTCTGGTGCAGCAGAGCTTGTAGCTTCGTAGCCGGTAGTTCCAAACTGGTGGATCCAGTTCAGATTTTGAGCTGCCGCAGGAAGCGCCGTGACGGCAAGGGTGAGCCAGGCTAGGGCGAAAAGTCGATTCAATGACATGGTGGATTTGTTTCTCTTAGGAGGGGGCTTGCTGATGGCCGCACCACCGGATCTGCAACACAGCTCGGCAACCTGGCAGTGGTGACGGACACCTGCACGGCATACTTAGGCCCGCTCGCCTGGCGAAGTCACACCTGGCGCGTGAATCCCGCATTCCTGGCCTTGGGACGCAGGCGTCCCCCACCGACCGCTCAGGGAGGGTACGCGATAGTCGACGGCGCGACCCCAGCTGGAGGGCGACTTGGAGCACGTCCTAAGACTCTCCCCGGCTTCGACGCGGCTTTAGGCCGTGCAGCGCTGCGTTGAGCCCCCTCCGAGTATTGCTTGGCGAATACGCGTCGTCGGCTCGCCTCGCGCTGCGCGGCCTAAAGCGGCCTCGAGCCGACATGAGAGTTTTGGGACGCGCTCATTGCCCTAGTGATCGGGGCGGGCATGCACGAGCAGCGTTCTTGATCGCCGTCCGGTTTCAGGGCGCAGCGTCACACGAGCGCCCAGAATCCGGCCTCTTCGCGCGCGCGCCCATCGGCGCGCAGCTTTAGCAGGTGTGCGCGCAGCGAACGCGCTGCCACCCCACGCATCTGCAAAGGCACCTCTTGGTAGACCACTGGCAGCAGCGCGTCGAGATCGGCGCGGCCGGCTGCGCGCAGCGCATCGACCACTTTGGCCTCGCGCTGCCGTCGATGCGCCACGGTGCGGCGCACCACATCGTGCGGTCGATCGATCAGAAATCCGTGTCCCGGGGCCAGCCACTCGAGTTCGAGCCCGAGCAGAGCGTGGAGCGAGTCGAGGTAGACCCGCATGTCGCCGTCGGGCGGATTGATCACCACGGTGGAGCCCTGCATGAGGTGATCGCCGGTAAAAAGCAGCTGCTCTTGTTCGAGCAGGTAGCACAAGTGGTTCGACGCATGGCCCGGAGTGCGCACCACGCGCAGCGTGCAATCGGGCCCGACCGAGACCCTGTCGCCATGCGAGAGCACGTGGTCGGGACGAAAGGTCGCGTCCTGCCACTCCGGATGGTCAGCTACTCTTCCGCAAAGCAGCGCCCCGGTGGCTTGATGAATGACCTGCGCGGCGGGCGAATGGTCCTTGTGCGTGTGGGTGACGAGGATGCGCGCGATTCGCAACGGCGCAGCGGCAAGCAACGCCTGCACATGGGCCTGGTCGTTGGGGCCGGGATCGATCAACACGCATTCGGTGCCCGTCGGATCGTGGACGAAATAGCTGTTGGTGCCGGGGCCAGTCATCAGGCTGCCGTTGCCCGCCGTTACGCGCACGATGCGCGGCGACAGCCGCACCGCGCGGCCGGGCACGATTTCGAAGCTCACGTCGCCACGGCCGTCGGGGTCGAGGCGACGGATCTCGGCATAGGCCCATTCGCTGGGCAGCACCGGCCGCGGACCATCGGCGCCGACGCCCGCGCGCGGCATCATGCAAGGTACTTCGCGCGCTGCGCGCGCCGCGGCGATGACCTCGGCCACGCTGCGGTAGTTGGCGAGCGACTTCAACGTCTCACGGGTCACCGGCAGCAACTTGAGCGCTCGGCTCGGGGTGATCGCGTCGGACGGCGTCAGCCACATCACCTCGGCAGTCTCGGTCTCGTCGGCGATCGCAGTCTGCCCTTCCGGCACCTCGGCGACGAAGAAGCGCGTGTCGAAGCGCTTGGGCCGGCCCGGCGGTGTGACCCAGTGACTGAAGTAATGCAGCTTGTCCGTCGCCAGCGTCAGGCCCCAATCTTCACACAGGCTCGTCAGGTCGACCAGGCCGGCATGCAGGCGATGGCGGCGCTCGCGCAATGCCGACTGATCCTGCGCCGCCAGGTTGGCCCAACGACCACGCGCATCCACCGCCAGCAGCAAGCCGGCCTCCTCGAAGCACTCGCGGATCGCAGCCACCCAGTAATCGAGCCCGCCCTCGCACAGGCCCAGGCGCGCACTCGCGCCGGCGTCGTCGAGGCCGCGGCACAGTCCCTGTCGGCCACGGTCATGACCGTCGAGCAGGCCTCCTGGAAACACTGCTGCGCCGCTTTGGTGATGGTCATTCGCGCGTTCGGCGCGCCTCAGCATCAGCACCTCCATGTCGTGCGCGCTATCGCGCAGCACGATCACCGACGCCGCCAGACGCGGCTTGGGATTGTGGTGGGGGGTGGTGACGCTCATGGAGCCGCTGCGTGGAGTAACGGAACGGGGCGCTGCACGCCTACCAGACCACACCGTTCCAAGCGTAGGACCGCGAAACGGACTCCGAGGTCGAGAAGGAGAAGTGCTCGGGTGTTTCGAACGGTGCGCGCACGGCCTGGCTGACTTTCATGGAGGCCGAATACAGTCGGGACGAAGCGCGTAGGGACGAGTTCCCGATTCCGCCTGGGCCACCCCGACCGTCCTGCCAGTTCCAAGTGGAATGCACGCTCGTACGCGCCTGGTAAGCCAGGCCTTGCTCTGGCGGATCCTCGAACGAGAGGAATTGCATTAGCACGTCCACGCCGCCCAGAAGGCTGGGCTCGGCAAAGGGTGTGCCGCCAAGCATCTCAACCGAGCTGGTCGCGCTTTCGCGCCCGAGGTCTTGCACGATCAGTTCGACCTCACCGGGTCCCGCCAGGGCGAACACGTCGATCTGGATTTTCGGTCCCTGAGGCATGGAGGGCGGGTCATCGCCGCTGGTGTAGGCGAAAAGATCGTGCAGCGTCAGCACAGCGACGGCGTGGAAGTCGGGGTCGCGCACGCGCTCGACGAGAAAGGCTTCCAGACCTTCGAAGGCCTCGCTAGGTACGCCGCGCGCAAGCGAATCCTCGATTTCGCGGCTCTCGACGCGGATCTCGACCTCGAGATCGATTAGCAGCTCATCGCCGCGCTCCACCGTGAAGCGCGTGCGCCACTGGCCGAAGCGCTCGCGCGCCGGCCCGTCGTCGCTACGCCACGACTTGCCGCGCCCCAATTCCACGCCAGCCGGTACGTGCCGGCGCCACAGCGCTTCGTCGACGGGCTTCGCACGCACCCACTCGCGGAACGTAGGCGTCGTGCGGTAGTGCGCCCACACCGTGCCCGCGGCGGCGAGGCTCAAGAGCCCCAGGCCGACCAGGACGGCGAACAAGGTGCGAGGAAACCCCTTGCGCATAGCAGCAGACTAACCGATCTCCATATGGGCTGGCGCACGGTGCGGAATTCCACCCGGATTTCGACCTCGATTTGCGTTTGGTGGACAATACCCATGAAGCCCATCATGAACACGCCCTTCACGCCCGATCTAGCCGCTCACGCCCTGGCTATCGAGCGTATGGCGCATGCGTTGTGCGCCTCGGACGCTGAGGCGGACGATGTCGGCCAAGAGATTGCCCTAGCCGCGCTGCAGGGGCGCGCGCCTGTTCCGCAGAGAGTCGCCCATTCCTTCGGTGCCTGGCTCGCCGGCGTCGCGCGCAACGTGGCGCGCAACCGGCAGCGCCAGGAAAGACGTATCGCCCTGCGCGAGCAATCGTCGGCTCGTGCGGAAGCCTTGCCTTCGGCTGCCGAACGCTGCGCGCGACTCGAATTGGAAACACGCTTGGTCTCTTTCGTGCGCGAATTGCCCGCCAACCAGTGCGAAGTCCTGTACTTGCGCTTCTGGGAGGAACTTCCTCCGCGCGAAATAGCACGGCGCCTTGGAGTCGGCGTCGAAACAGTCAAGACTCGACAGAAGCGCGCGCTGGCGGCCTTGCGCGAGCGACTCGAGCGCGAAACTCCCGGCGGCCGTGCGCAATGGATGGGTGCATTGGGCCTGGGTACCCGTATTGCTTCTTCGTCGCTCCCTGTCCAATCCGCGGCCACTGCGGCATGGCCCACGCTTACGACTTCGGTTTCCCTGGGGCTAGTCATGTTCAAGAAATTGGCTCTCGCTGGTGCAGCCGTGCTCGCGGCGGCGGGCATGTGGTGGCGCTTCTCCTCCGCTCCGCGCCCGCCCGCGAACGTACCGGGCGATGCTGGTCCGACATCGAGCGCGATGCACGCGCCAAGCCTCGTCGACGGCGATGGGAAAGCGAGCCCGGATCTCGCTCAGGTACTTCGCACTGCTGCGCCCCAGTCAGCCAAGCCCCCGTTGCCGCCGGGGACATTCGTTGTGCAAGGGCGCGTGGTGAATGTTCCCGTGGGCGGAAGCGGGGAACAGGCCACTCCCGCGATCGACGTGCTCGTTCAGTTTGGCCCGCGGTTTTTGGGATTGGGTGACGAGCCCGACCCCACACGACAAGTGCGCACCGATCAGGACGGGCGCTTTCGATTCGAATGGACACACGCAAAGGACAAAGCGATGGCCTTGGGCGTGACCACCGAGCAAGACGATCGTTTCGCAGATTCCTATTGCCTAGTAAAGCTGGACCCCAAGGCTGCCCCCTACCACGAGATCCTGCTCGAGCGCTTTGCGCATGGGGACCTGCATGGCGAAACAGTCGACCTCGAAGGCCGTGCGATCGCGGGGGTGGCGGTCGAGGTCAACGATTCGGCCGAGAGTGTCTCCTACGCTAGGTCCGACCAAGCCGGGCAATTCGTGTTTTCCAACTTGACCCATGCGGGCGAGCTGTACGCCGCACTTGCGGGCTGGGCCCAGGTTGTGCGACCCATCGCCGAACGCGAGGAGCGCGGCGGCTGGAAACGGGCAAGCTTGACGCTCGTCCCGTCGGCTACGCTGCAAGTCAAGATCGAAGACGAGCGAGCGAACCCCATTGAGGGAGTCGAGCTCCGCCTGTCGATTTCCGCTGCAGAGCGCTTTGGATCGGATCGAGACTCTCTTGGGTTAGGTGGACCAGCGTGGCTTGAAGCCACGACGAACGCGGAAGGAATCGCGGTCATTGCCGACGCGTGGGCAGGGGTGAAGCTGAGCCTGAAAGTTCCAGGCAACGGAACGCAGCATGTTTTCGAGCGCGAGGTCGAAGGATTGGCCGTTCTCGGGGACGCACAGGAAAATCCCCAGAGTCGGGCGCTCGTGCTCGCGCCAAGGACGGAAAGACTGCTGACCATCCGTTGGAGTCCGCGCAGCGTGCTTCGCGGCCAGGTCATGGGCCCGACCGGCGCGCCGTTCCCGCAGGCAAGCGTCCTATTGCGCTCGATGGAGAAGGACCACCGACAACGGGGTTACGTGTCGATCGTCGCAGACTCGGATGACGAGGGCCGATTCACGATCCAGCTCCATCCGCCTCACGAACGCTGCCAACTGTTGCTGACAGCCACGGACATGAGTCCGTACACCTCCCGATGGCCTGCGGGCACGGCTCCACTGGCTGCCTCCAAGCGGCTCGATTCGGGCGACTTGCCTACGGAGGAGGTGAAACTGGTACTGGCTCCGACCAACTCGATCACTGGCAGCGTGATCGACGCGGACGGACGGCCCATCGAAGCCATGCTTCGAATAGCTCCTAGTGGCGAACCTCTCACTGGCTTCTATCTGGAGACAGGTTTTTTAGGCCGCGCCGAAGCTCGCAGTGACGGAGACTTCACGTTTGCAGGATTGCCGGACTCGATCTTCGACGTGAGCGCGCACTCAAGAGGGTATGCGCAGGCCAAAGCAGAGCGCATCCCAGCGGGTACGACCGGATTGGTCTTGCGAATGGATCGAGCACCCCCGGCCAGGGTCACAATCAGCGTGGAGGCTCCAGGGATGGAGCTGACCTCGCTGATCGTCCTGCGCGGTCAGCTCTATCCGCATCCCGGCCGGCACGTGGACACTCCGCTGTTGCCGGAAGAAGCGCGCTACACGCAGCCGCGTGGCTGGCCCGAGAATGCGCTGGGGTTGACCTACGGAACGGAAGGCGATACGTCCGCGCTCGGAGACGAGCGCTTCGAGTATTGGCCCATCGAAGGGACATCCACGAGCATGGAGCTGGACCCGGGCTGGTACTGGTTTGGAGCCAAAGGACAGGCTACGGACGGCACCACACACGGCTTTCCGATGGGCACCGGCCTCGTGCGCCTGGAAGCTGGCACGCACCGGCTGCACTTCGTGCTGTCTGCCAGCGCGCGGATCCAGGGCCGTCTGATCGGCATGAATCCGCTCCAAGACTTGCGGGTTGGCCTATGCACAAGCGACGGAGAGTTCATTCCGCTCGATGTGCGCCGTGAGACGCTCTGCACTACGTTCGAATTCGGTGCCGATGGATCGTTCGTGCTAGACAAAGTGCCGGTTGGCGAATTCGAGCTGCGTGTCGGCACGCAAGCCGAACTGGAATCGGGCACCTGGCGTGCGCGCAAGAGCGTGTCGATCGAGTCCGGAGCGCAACTCGAAGTCACGCTAGAGCAGTAATTCCCAAGCGCTCCGACCAGTGGTTCAGGGTTTACCAAGAGTCGGGTTTGACGCCAGTCGGTTCGACTGCCCTGCCTTCTCAGCTCGCGTGGAAAGGGGGGGGGTCGCCTGCGGAGGCCCTTGCGGGTCGTACAAACAGCCGTGAAGTCAAGCTTTACAGACTTTTAGACAAACATACTTGACATCGCTAGATCGGCGTGGCACCTTCCATTCCATGGAGAGCCGCTTGAGGGTGCTGCGCGCTGAGCGCAACTGGACGCAGGCCGAACTGGCGCAGCGGCTGGGTGTTTCGCGCCAGACCGTGAACTCGAT
>JAKFYL010000075.1 GCA_021730845.1 Planctomycetota bacterium
CCTGCCGCGCCGTAGAGCCCACGATTCCCCAACGCCAAGTGCGTGGCGACCAACGCGCGCGCCAGGTGCCCTTGTCCCTGGGCGAGGAATTCCCCTCGCAACTGGACGGCCCGCAGGAATTCGAAGACACCGCGTCGCACCAGAAAAGCGTTCCGCCGCTAGCCGAACGGGTGAGCTTGCCCAGCGGCCCCGCGGGAAAAATCGAATACCGCGCGGCCAACTTGTCTTCCGTAGTGGAACAGCTGGCGGCGGAGCTTGGCGTCAACGTCATTCTGGATCCCAGTTTGGACCGCGAGGTCAACTTGTCCTTCCCCAGCACGAGTCCGGACCAGGCGCTGCACGCCGTGCTCGAGCACGCACAAACCCGTCTGGAACAGCGCGGAGAGAACATCTTCGCGGTCGTTCCGAGCCAGGGGCAATCGAGCCTGGCGGCCTCGTTCGCGCTGCGGACGGCCAACGCGGCGCAAGTCAGCGATCCGCTCAAAGGCGTGCTTTCGGCCGGGGCCAGCGTCGCGGTGGATGCCAGCCACAACGTCCTGGTGGTGCGCGGCCCGCGCTCCGATTTGCTCTCGGCCGCCACCTTCCTGGATGAAATCGACCACGCCCGCCGCCAGGTTCTGGTGGAAGTGCGCATCCTGGAGGTGACCCTCAACGACAGCTTCGAGTTTGGCGTGACCGCGGCCATCGAAGACGGGACGATCAGTGGCGACTTGGTCGACTTGACCCAAGCTCTGGGTACAGCGGACAAGAGCTTTGGCTTGGCTTTCGAGTCCGAGTCGGGCCGCGTGACCGCGGCCATCGAAGCCATCAGCCGCTTTGCCGGCACGGACTTGGTGAGTTCCCCGCGCGTGTTGGCACTGTCGGGGACTCTGGCCAAGATCGACGTGATTCGCGAAGTGCCCTACGTCAACACGACCGCCACGACTACCGGCACTACCGGAGGTGTAGGCAGCACGGTCCAAGAAGAGGTGCAGTTCAAGGAAGCCGGAGTGCGCCTGGCCGTGACGCCCACGGTGCAAGCCAATGGCATGGTGCAACTCAAGATCGACCAAGAGCTGTCGGAGGTCGTCGACGTGTTCAAGGATATCCCCGTCATCGACAAGCGCACCTTGTCCAGCGACTTCCTGGTTGGCGATCGCAAGACGGTGGTGCTTGGCGGGCTGATGCAAAAGAAAAAGAACCAAGTCGACAAGGGCGTTCCCGGCCTGATGTCGATTCCGATCCTGGGTCGCCTGTTCCGCAGCGACGCGGATTCCGATCAGAAGCGCGAATTGCTGGTGTTCGTGACGCCGCGCATCGTCGACGACGCAGAAGCGCGTGCGCTCACCAACGTGCTGCGCCAATCCTACGTCGAGCGCATCGAAGAAACGGGCGTTGCGCCGAACACCCCGGCGCAAGGCAAGCAGAAGCAATAGCAGAGCGGAACGCGAGAGACGTTCGATGGTCATCGACTCCAAGCTACGCCTCGGCGATCGACTGATCGGCAAGGGCCTGATCAGCGATGCGCAATTGCAAATGGCGCTGTCCGAGCAGCGCCGTTTTTGGCGTCCGCTGGGGGAGATCCTGGTTTCGCTGGGCTTCGTGTCCCAAGGCGAAGTTGCCAAGCTGACCGCCGAGAACCTGGGCCTGGAGTTCCTGGAGGCCAGCCAAGTCGACCCCGATCCGTTCTTGGTGTCGGCCATCGATGCCGACTTCGTGCGACGCACGGGCGCGTTCCCGGTGCGGCTCGATCAGGGCACGCTGCTCGTGCTCATGACCGTACCCGACGACCCGGCCCGCGTCGCCGAGTTGCGCCAGCGTTTTCCGTACGAACTGCGCATCGCGGTCACGACCGAGGCCCAGGTGGCCATCCTCCTACGGCAGCTCTTGCCCGAGGGAACAGGCGGCGTGCGCGCCATCTTCGACGGGCTTTCCGACAATCGCGGCAACTTCCCCGTGGAGGGCGTGACGCAGGCCGTCATGGTGGACGCGGTGCGCCGCGGGGCGACCGACATCCACATCGAGCCCGAAGAAAAGCTCACGCGCGTGCGCTACCGCATCGACGGCTTGCTCAAGCAGGGGGAAAACCTGCCGCGCGAACACACCGACGCGATTCTCTCGCGCATCAAGATTCTCTCGAAGCTGGACATCGCCGAACGCCGGCGCCCGCAAGACGGCCGCATCCAGATCCAGTTGGACGGGCGACGCGTGGACGTGCGCGTTTCGTTCCGCCCCACGGCGGAAGGCGAGAACGCCGTGCTGCGTATCTTGGATCGCGGTTCGAGCATGCCAGGGCTGGCCCAGCTCGGAATCGCGCCGGAATCGGTCGCTCAATTGGCCCAGGTAGCCGAGCGTTCGCACGGCCTGTTCGTCGTCAGCGGTCCGACCGGGTCCGGCAAGACCACCACGCTGTATGCGCTCCTAGCAGGCGTGGATGCCATGCAGCGCAACGTCTGCACCATCGAAGATCCGATCGAATACCGCTTGCCACTCGTGCGCCAAAGCCAAGTGGATCCGTCGATCGGGTTCGGATTCCAGGAGGGTCTGCGCGCGCTCTTGCGCCAGGACCCGGATGTCATCCTGGTAGGCGAGATCCGCGACCGCGAAACCGCTCAGATGGCGATCCAAGCAGCCATGACCGGGCACTTGGTCCTGAGCACGTTGCACACCAACTCGGCCATGGGAGCCCTGCCCAGACTGTACGACCTGGGAGTCGCACCTTATTTGGTCGAGGACACGCTGATCGGAGTGCTCGGTCAACGACTGGTTCGGCGCACGTGCTCGGGCTGCGCCCAAGCCGTGCAACTCAGCCAAGTCGAAATGCACTGGCTTGGTCAAACTCCCGGCGAGCCCATGCGCGGCGTTGGTTGCGCACGCTGCGAAGGCAGCGGGTTCGCCGGCCGGATCGCGATCAGCGAAATGTTCTTGCCGACGCCAGGCATGCGCTCGCTCATGCGCAGTGGCGAAGATGGCTTGGAGCTCGAGCGCCTGGCCTACCAGGACGGATTCCGCGACCTGACCGAAGACGGCCGGCAAAAAGTACGCAGCGGGTTGACCACGATGGCCGAGGTGCAGCGCGTGCACCAGGCTCTGCACATGGGGCCGGTGAGCTAGAATCCATGGCGCAGTTCGAATTCCAAGCCGCAGCCGTCGATGGGAGCCTGGTCGTCGGCCGCCAGTGGGCCGCGAGCGAAGTGGCTTTGGATCGCGAGCTCGAGCAGCGCGGATTGACCTTGCGCTCTGCGCGCGTGAGCGAGAAGACCGCCCAGCCGCGCAGGATGGGTCTCAAGCGCCGGGAGCTGGTGCAGTTCTCCAACCAACTTGCAACCGTGGTCTCGGCCGGTGTTCCGCTGGTCGACGGACTCGACGGCATCGCCCAGCGCATGCCCCGTCCTGCAGCGCGCGCCTGCGTAGGCGCGCTGGTCGAGAAATTGAAAGCAGGGCTTTCGCTCTCGGAAGCCATGCAGCGCCAGCCGCGCAGCTTCCCGGCGGTGTACCGCGCCAGCATCGGAGCCGGTGAAGCATCCGGCGGACTGGACGGGGTGCTCTTGCGCCTGGCGCGCTATTTGGAGTGGCAAGAAGGCATGCGCGCCACGACCACGCAGGCGCTGGTGTACCCGGCCATTCTCTTGTGCGCGCTCATCGGGTTGATCTGCGTGCTCTTGTATTTCGTTCTGCCGCGCATCCTGATGCTGTTTCCTGGCGGAACGCAGAGCTTGCCCGCCGAAACGCGCGTGGTCATGGCTGCTTCGAGTTTCGCGCGCCAGAACGCCTGGACCTTGCTCGGACTCGGCCTCGGTGTGTTTGGCGCGCTGGCCATGGCACTCCGCAATCCCAAGGGGCGTTGCGTGCTCCACGGCTGGCTCCTGCACCTGCCGCTCGTAGGCTCCTTGGCGCGGCGGTTAGCAACTTCGCGCTGGGCTTCCACGGCCAGCACGCTTCAAGGCGCAGGTTGCGACGTCTACCGCGTGGTCACGATCGCCGGCGCGACGTGCGGCAACGCAGCCATGGAGCAGGGCATGCAGCGCGCGGCCGAGCGCATCCGTCAAGGCTCGACCTTGAGTCAGGCCCTCGCCGCCGAGCCGGCCAACGATCCCTTGCTCTTGCAGATGGTCTCCGTCGGAGAAAGCAGCGGCAGCTTGGATACGTGCCTGGCCAAGCTCGTCGACTACTACGACCAAGAGATCCCGCGCGAGGTCAAGCGCTTCCTCTCCATCCTGGAGCCGGCCATGCTGGTCGGAGCCGGAGTCATCGTGGCCTTCGTGTTGCTGGCGGCTTTGTTGCCGATCTTCGACCTGTACGAGAAGCTGGGTTAGTCCCCATGAACATCCACACCAACGGCAGGACCGCCAAGTCGCGGGGCTTTACCATGATCGAATTGGTCGTGGTCATGGCGATCCTCTCGATCTTGGCTACGGCTGCCGTGCCTTTGACCACCAAGCTGATCAACTCCAAATCGCGCAGCGCGACCGAATCGGAAATGCGAAGCCTGGCCGACGGCGTGGCCGAGTACTTCCGCGATACGGGCCGGCTGCCCACGAACTTGGACGCGCTCTTGGTCGACCCCGGTTTTGCGGGCTGGACCGGTCCCTACATCGGCGTGGCCTCACAGGACAAGGTGGCCGGCGCCGCCGGACACAACTTCGACGGTTGGTCGCGCGCCTACGAACTCGCCATCGCCGGAGATCGCTTCACGATTCGGAGCGTCGGCGCCGACTCGCAATCCGGAACGGCCGACGACATTCGGCTGGACCTCGATGTCACGTTCATTCGGCGTCAGACCACGCTGAGCGAACTAGCGATCATCAACCAAGCGGTATCGCTGTACAACGCCCAGTACATGGTTACGGCGCCGCTCCCAGCCAACTGGCGCACAGCGCTCAACCGCTTGGTTGCGCGCGGATTCATTCCTGCGGGCACGACGTACTTGCGTGATGGTTGGAATCAGAACTACGTCGCCGACCCCAGCAACCGCACGCCGGTGGTCAAGATCACCTCGGTGAACTTGCGCTGATACCAAGTCCGCAGGGGGGAGCCGCGCCCGCCTGCCTGTGCCGCTAGGAAGCTGTCCGGCCTATACAATGTGGGGCTATGCGCATTGCGCGAATTCTCACGCGGCTCAATCTGGGTGGCCCCGCGCGCCAGGTCCTGGCCAGCGATCCGCTGCTGGTGCAGCGCGGACACACGCTGCGCATCTTCTGCGGCGCCCCCGAACCGGGCGAGGGGGATTTGAGTGCCGAACTTCGAGAGCGTGGCCTGGAGCTAGTGCAGGTTCCCGGTCTGGCACGCGGCTGGCGCGTGGCCGCGGACTTGCGAGCCAAGTCCTTCCTGAAGCGCGAGTTGGCGCGTTACCAGCCCCAGATCGTGCATACACACGCCTCCAAGGCCGGCGCCCTGGGGCGCGTTGCCGCGCGCGGTTTGGACGCGCTCTGCGTGCACACGTTCCACGGCCATGTGCTGGAGGGCTACTTTTCCAAAGGCGTCTCGCGCGGCTTGCTAGCTGTCGAAAGGCGCCTGGCGCGCGAGACCCAGCGCATCGTGGCCGTGTCCCACGCCACCGGATCCGATTTGGTCCGCCTGGGTGTGGTCGGCGAAGACAAGCTGACCGTCATCGTGCCGGGACTGGACCTGGATCCGCTGCTCGAGATCGATCGCTCTGCTCGAGCCGCAGCCAGCCCCTTTCGCGAAAAGTTCGGATTGGTCGGCGGCGATTTCTTGGTCCTGGTGATCGGCCGCTTGGCGCCGGTCAAACGACCGTTGCTGGCGCTGGAAGTGTGGCACAGCCTGGCTACCCGCTACGCCAACCTGCACCTGGTGTTCGTAGGCGACGGAGAACTGCGCAGCGCCGTGGAAGCAGCGCGGTCCAAGCTTCCGGACGCGCACCGGGTGCACCTAGCCGGGAACCACTGGGACATGCCCAGCGTCTTTGCGGGCGCCGATCTGGTGCTTTCGTGTTCTAGCAGCGAAGGCATGCCCGTGGCTTTGATCGAGGCCGCCGCGGCCGGCCTGCCGGTGGTCGCGACACCAGTAGGCGGGGTGCCAGAGCTCGTGGCCTTAGAGCGCACGGGTTTCCTCGGAGACTCTGCCGATGAATTGGCCTATGGTGTGGCGCGCGTGATGGAGATGGAAGACCGCGGGCGAGCACTGGGCGTGCGGGCGCGTTTGCGCGTGAAGGACCGCCACAGCGCGCGCGCTTTGGCGGATCGCTTGGAGAGCTTGTACGCAGCGCTCCTAAAGGAGCAAGCATGCGCCTCTTGATGGTCAGCGGCGACCGGCAAGTCGTGATCGGGGAGCGCGGGCCCTTCTACGCACTCCACCAGGAGTTTTCGCGCTACTTCGAGCGCATCGACGTCTTGTGCCCCAAGGCCAGCGGCCCGGTGGTGGTGCGCACGCTGTTCGACAAGGTGCATTTCCATCCCGCCGATTGCGGCCGCGCCGGGATGGCGCGCTACATCGAGCGCAAGGGCGCCGAGCTGATTGCCAGCCACGCCCACTCTCTGATCGTGAGTCACGACTACGGCTGGTTTTACAACGGATTGGGGTCGGCGCGCTTGTCGCGTCGCGCCAAGGTCGGCTACGTGTCCGAGATCCATCACGTGCCGGGCGTTCCGGTGGCGGCGGACATGCGCGAGCGCTTCGATCGTTTCGTGGCCAAACGCTACGTGCGCTGGGCCAGGTCCCGGGCGCGCGCTTTCCGTGTGGTCAACCGCGGCGAAATGGCGGCCCTGCTCGAGTCCTGGGGCGTACCCAAGGAAAAGATCGTGGTCTGGCCGTCGCTGTACATCGACTTGGAGGTGTTTTGCCCGCCCAAGGAGCCGGTCGCCATCGAGCAGGACGTGGTGTTCGTGGGCCGCATGGTTTCGAACAAAGGTCTAGAGCGCATCGTCGCGGCCTTGCATGGCTTGGCGCGCAAGGGGCAGAGCTTGCGCGTGCTGTTCGTCGGCAAGGGCCCGCTCAAGCAGCGCATCGTGCAGCAGGCGCAAGTCCTCGAAGGCCGCGCGCGCTTCGTCGACTGGGTCGCTTCCACGCAGGACCTGGCCCAGATCTATCGCCAGAGCCGCGTGCTCGTGTGCGCTTCGACGTGCGAGGGCGGCCCGCGGGTCACCGTCGAAGCCATGGCCTGTGGGACGCCCGTCGTCTCGACCCCGGTAGGCATGATGCGCGAATTGCTCGAGGACGGAAGCAATGGCGCCGTGTGCGGATTCGATGCGGCGAGCTTGCAAGCGGCCATCGGCCGCGTGCTGGCAAACGAAGCGCAGCGCCGAGAACTTGGCCGGAATGCGCGCGCCGCGGCCCAGCGTTTCGAGTACAAGCGCACGATCCAAGGCTATGCCGAGGGACTCTTGGCCCTCGCCAAGTCTTGACCAACGTCCATGCGGCTCTTGTTCCTGACCCAAGTCTTGGACCGCGAGGACGCGGTGCTTGGTTTCGTGCCGCGTTGGGTGGAAGGATTGGCGCGCGAATGCGAGCGCGTGCGGGTGATTGCCCTGGCTGCCGGCAAGTCCCTGGCGCTGCCCGCAAACGTCGACGTGCGCGTGCTCGGACGGGAAGGCGTGGTCAAGCGCTACCTGCGCAACCGCCGCTTCTTGGGCGAAGCGCTCCACAAGGACGGTTTCGACACGATTTTGGCGCACATGGTGCCGCGCTACGCGCTGCTGGCCGCGGGCCCGGCCCGGCGCGCGGGCGCACGCTTGTTCCTGTGGTACACCCACGGCGGAGTGGACAGTCGCTTGCGGCGCTCCGAACGCTGCGTGGAGAAGATCTTCACCGCCAGCGAAGAGTCGCTGCGCCTTGCGACGCCCAAGAAAGTCGTCACCGGCCACGGCATCGATCTGGACCATTTCGATGCGCGCGGAATCGAGCCGGCCACGCCCCCGCGCTTGATTGCCGTCGGGCGCATGACTCCGGCCAAGGACCCCGTGACCTTGATCGAAGCACTGGCGCTGCTTCTTAGGCGCGGTCTGGTCCTAGACTTGGATCTCGTGGGGGATGTACTCGCGCCCGGCGATCAGGCCTACCGCGCCGAGGTGCTCCAAAAAATCAAGACTCTGGGCCTGGAGCAGCGCGTGCACTTGCACGGCTCCGTGCCTTACCGCGACATCGCGCCCTTGTACCACCGCGCGACCGCGCTGGTCAGCGCCAGCCGCACGGGCAGCGTGGACAAAGTGGTGCTGGAGGCCATGGCCGCGGGCCGGGCCGTGTTCACGTCCAACGACGCCTGTGCGCGCCTCTTGCGCGAGTGCGACCCCAAGGGGGGATTTCAGTTTCCAGCCGGCGCTGCCGGCGAATTGGCGTCGCGCTTGGAAGCGTATCTCGCGCTCGCGCCTAGCGAGCGTGCGGCTCTGGGCCGAGACCTGCGTCAAATCGTGAGCCGCGATCACGAAGTGGGACGCTTGATGGCGCACCTCGTGCGGGAAATGCGAACGGGGCCATGAGTTCCAGCCAGAAACACGTGCGCGAGGAATTCGTGGAGCCGGTGCGCCGCACGCTGCGCTGGCTAGCTGGTTTGGAGCGCGCGGACGGCAAGTGGCTGTGCCCGGAGCACAAACTGGAACACACCGGCAAGAATTGCGGCGCCGCGGTCATGGCCGCGGTTCTTTCCCAGGTGGATCCAAAGGCGGATCACGATTGGCTCCTGTCCGTCGCGCGCGCCCAAGGGCGGCGCATGCTGGCCAACTTGGTGCGCGAAGGAACCAGTCCTTGCCACACGTTCCGGCCCGGCCGCCACGATCCGTTCAACTGTTCCAACAGCGTCATCGACGGCGGTGCCGCAAGCGACGCGTTGGCACAGATCGTGCGCACCTTCGGGCCGCGGCTCGAAAGCGCGGAACGCGAACGCTTTGCCCAAGCAAGCCTCTTGCACGCGCGCACGTACTTGCGCTACGCCGTCGTGGACAAGGGCATTCCCGCGCAGCGCGCCTGGGGCCTGACAGGATTGGCGGCGGCTTGGAGCCTGGAGCGCGACCCGGTGCTCGAGTCCGCCGCGCTGGAAGCGATCGGCCAGTTGGAAGGCGTGCAAAACGAAGACGGCAGCTTTCCCTACCATCCGGCCCATTGGGGCGCGCTGCACACGGGTTCCACGGATGTTTCTGCTTTCTACCAATCGCGCTGCACCGGTTTCGTGATCTTTGCCCTCGAGCGACTGGGCCGTGATCCTAGGAACGCACTCTTCGCCGGATGCTTGCGGCGCGGACTGGAGTTCTTGTCGGCCCTGATCGGACCGAACGGCATCAAGTGCGGCGCCGTGGAAGCCAAGCCCTGGTACTGGGGCGCGGAATACGAAGTCGCCTCGCATCCCTTCGACGTGTACACCTTGGCGCGCGGGTACGCGCACTTTGGCCAGGCGCGCTGGATGCACCTGGCCTTGGCTAGTTTTCGCGCCTGGGCCCAGCACTTGGCGCCCGATGGTCGGCCCAGCAGCCATGCACCCGGGCCCGGCCGCAGCAAGAGCTACCAATGCCCGGTGTTCTGGTCCGGTCACGCGCAATGGATGGCGCGAGCGCTGGTCGACTTGGAGCAGGGTGCCCTGAGTGTTCCAAGCTCCGCGCCCGGACCCGGCTCTGCACTGGATCTTTCCATTGCGCGCTTTCCGGTCGCTTCCTTGGCGCGCCTCGAAGATGGCGCAGTGGTGGCCTTGGTGCGCGGCGCGCGTCCGCGCGGCAACGTGCACCACGGCAGCCCGCGCGGAGCGGGGTTGTTGCAGGTCACGCACAAGCCCAGCGGCAGGGACTTGCTCGGCCGGGATGCCGGCGGCGATTTCCTGCTCGGGGAGTGGGTGGCGCGCGCGGGCGCTCGCTCGCTGGCGCGGGGCCTGAAAGCCAACCGCAGCGAACTGCGTTTCGCTTTATGGCTGGCGCGCAACCACTGGCGCGGAAGGCGCTTTGCGAGTGCCGCTGGCGCCTGGCCCCTGGTGCTGCGCCGCGGCCCCTTGGCCTATGCCTCGAACCTTGTTTCCAGTGCATACGCTTGCCAAGCGGCCTTGGAGGACTTGGGCGACGGCGTGCGGGTGCGCTCGGGCCTGGCATGGCGCGACGGGACGTTGGTGCCGGAGTCCCTGGTCGAACGCCGTTTTCAACTCGACGGAGAAGGCCTGCAAGTCGAGGAACGCCTGCTCGCCGCCGGTGCAGCGACTCAGCTCGAGTATCGTTTGCCGGCCGCGGCCAAGGTTCAGGAACAAGCGCCCGGACTGGTGCGCTATCGTTTGGGTACCTAGTCCGTCCCTCGCGAACTTTCCCATGCTTTCGACGACCCTTTGGTGTCTGTGGACGGCCCTAGCCGTGTTCCAAGGAACGGACGACGGGGCCCCGAGATTGGCGAGTGTTCCCGATGACGAGCATGGGCAAACGCCGCTGGCTCTGATCGCTTGCCAGCACGACGGCCAAAGCGCGCTGCAACCGGTTTGGATCCAAGCCACTTTGCCGTGGCGCGACCAACCGGCCCTGGGCGGCGTTGCGGCGCGACGATTGCGCGCCGGCAAGCTCGAGGGGCCGGAACTCGCGGTGCAACTGGACGTACTTTCGTCCCGTGGCGACTGGTCGAACCGCGAACCCACGGCCTTTGTGTGCGCGATCGCGAGCGATCTCTCCGTGGGCATGAACGAGTTCGCGCTGTACGCGAGCTCCAGTGACGCACCAATACCCGCGCCGACTCAGGGGCTCGCGCTCCTAGCAACGAGCCTGCGCGAGCTGCGCGTGGAGTTCATGGGACCGAGCCAAGAAGTATGGAGCGCCGCACCCTTTGCGGCCGCGCGCCTGTCGAGCGCTGGTCCGGTGCTGCTGCGCGGAGAAGGGTTCGATATCAGCCGGCCGATTTCGCACGGCAAGCTCGCCGGCGAGCAGGAACAGTTGCCCCACGGCCTGGCCGTGCTCGGCTTTTTCGAACTGTCCGCCAACGGCGAACTGGCGCGCATCGAACTGGCCCTGGCCAACGGCTTCGCCGCTCAATCCGACCAAGGTGAGTGGGGCAGAGCAGAGGACTTCGATCCACAGACCGCCAGTGCGCTTATCTACTTGGCGCGCGTCGATCTGGTCGTACCGGATGCCTTGCGCGTGGAGCGCGAGGGCCTGGATCGGCGCGAGCCGCCGACGGGCGTTTTTCCGCCCACTTCCGCTTCGAACCTGGCGCTCCTTGCGGCGCCCAAACACGGCGATTGGTTGCCCTTTTCTCCCGGCGCGTTCGTCGTGCGCAGTTTCGTCTTGGCTCCCAAGAATGCCGGGGACACCGGCTTTGACCTCGCAGCTCGCGCCAAGGCGAACACCATCGCGCTGGCGCGGCCTGGAAAAGACGCGCGCGGGAAAGAGCTATCCAGTTGGCGCACGACTCCGCTGGTGGGGGGGATCCCCGTTTCCGCGCGCCATCCTCGCGGGCTTGGATTTGCGGCCATGTCCGCGGCCAGTTCGCGCGCGCTCACCGAGCGCCTGGCCAGTTCGCGCGACAAGGAAGAGCGCGACTACGCCCTCTTTGGCGGCCTGGAGCTCAAGCGCTCGACCCTGTACGGCACCGCCACCGGCGGCGAGGGCATCGGCAGCGCAGACCCAGAGCTCTACGACGCCGTGCGCTCCGCAAGTGCAGCGGGCGTGCGCCTCTTGGGAGTGCGTTGGCGCGACTTGGCCGATCGCGCCGATTGCGTTTGGATCAACACCCATCCAGGTTCCGAGCGCAATGGCCAGCCGTGGCTGGCGACCCTGGGCCTCAATGACGCACAGGCGCCCAGCGGCTTTCGCCCACCGC
>JAKFYL010000235.1 GCA_021730845.1 Planctomycetota bacterium
TTTGCATTCGTTCCAGCCCTGAGTTCGCGCGCGCGGCCATGACACGCGCGCGAACTCAGGGCTGGAACGAATGCAAATCGTCCTCGGTTCCAAATTGCCCATCGAGTCCCGCCGAAATGAGTTGGTACCCGCGCGGCTCGTGCCAGCGCCCGGTTTGTTGGTTCTTCTTGGCCTTCACCACTGCGTGGTGCGTCTCGCCCGTCTCGGGCAAGCTGCTCACGTATTGGAATTCTCGCCCATAGTCCAAATTGTGGATGTAGGCAATGGGGTTGTGCCAGGCATCCTCCAACTCGAACAAATCCGAGACCTCGAAGCCCGCCGGACGCGCTATGAGCTTGTCTTCGTCCACATTGACCAGGGCCCGGTCGAGTGTGCCCGCGCCCGCGCCGCGCTCCTTGCACAGCGCCAGGTACAGCATTTCGGCGCCCACGTTGGTGTCATTGGGCATCGCACCCAGGTCTTGGCCGGGGCTCGAGCGCGGAAAGTCGCCCGCGTCCTGGCTGTGTTCCTCCAAGGCGCCTTTGATCTTGAGCAGGATCGTCTTGGTGGCTCCTTCCTCGGCCGTGTCGCGCGCTCCGCCCAATTGGGTCATGAGCAAGGCCGCCAGGATCGACAGGATGACGATGACCGCCAGCACTTCGATCAAGGTGAAACCACGGCGCAGAGCTGTGGCTGTGGAGCGCCCGGATTCCTCGCGCTCGCCTCCGACCTTGTAGAGCAGATCCTTCACGGCAACTAGCGCGGTTTGGTCGGTTGGCGGTACACGATCTCGACATCGTCGACCGACACCTTGCAAGTCAGGCCGGTTTGGCCTTCGGCGAACACGCCCACGAGCAATTTCATGTTGGGCGCGCTCAAAGCAGACAACCGGAAGCCCTCGGCCACGGGCACGCCGTCGACGAAGATGCGTCCTTTGGCGTCGCCGCCTTGGCCGATCTTCTCGATGCCCAGACGCACGGGACGGCCGGCGGGCCACCAAGCAGCGCCGCCCACGGCCGGTACGTCGGTCCAAGGTATTTCGGCGCTGGCCTTGTCCATGGTCGTCACCGCGAGTTCGCCGTCCTTGCGGCGCGCCACGGAAACCATCGAGCTGACTTCTTTCTGCCCACCGGCGCGCCGGCGCTCCTTGGACAGGAACAAACCCACCATGGCATTGCTGGCGGGGTCGACCGTCAGCGTCAATGTGATGGAAACGAAATCGCCCGGCTCGTACGTGCGCAGGAGACGCACACTGCCGCTGGAGTCGAACTGTCCTCCCAGTTGCACCACTCCATCGGCGATCGACACCAAGGCCCCGGCGCCTTCTTCGACCTCCCATTCGCGCTTGAGCTCGCGGCGCTGGAAGCCGTCGCGCCACAGCACTTTGGTTTGGTGATCTTGGATGCGTTCGATTTGTGCTTGGCACCACACGCGCCACGGGTCGCTCTCCGGCAAGGCGCGGCGCGTGTCGTCGAGTTCGGCCAGGATGTTGATGGCCTTGGCCGGATCCCGGCCGCGATAGGCGAGCCACGCCCCGCCGGAAATGGCCAAGGGCTCGGCGGGCGCCAAGGCCAAGGAACGCTCGAAGCACTGCGCGGCTTGGGCGACGTCGCCGGCCTCGATCAAATTCCAGCCGCGGCGCGCCTGCACTTGAGCGCGCTTCTCGTCGAAGGCCAGCGCGCGCGCGAAATAGCGTTCCGCGGCGGCGAAATCGCGCGTGCGCGAACTGATTTCTCCGAGCCACGCCAAGGCGTCGGGAAAATCGGCGTCGGCCGTCAGGGCGGCGAGGAACGACGAGCGCGCGGCGGCGTCATCCCCGCGCTGCACGTACAGTCGCCCGAGCTGAAAATGCGTCCACGCGTCCGTCGGATTGCCGTCGCGCGCCTCTTCGGCTGCGCGCAGCGCTTCTTCGCTCCAGCCCGTGACTTCCGCCAAGTACGACTGAGCGCGCAACGCGCGCCAGGCTTCGAGCGGATCCAGTTCCATGGCCACGCTCAATCCATTGCGCGCGGCTATGAACTGCTGGTTGCGCAATTGCTCGAGGGCCTGGTTGAGGACCAAGTCGAAGGCCGGCCCGATCGCGGCGGCGCGCTCGCTGGAAGCAGGCGCGCCGCTTGCAGCGGACGCCGAAGCAGCACCGCCAGCCAGCTGGCGGCATAGCTTGACGGCCAGCCGGCCTGCCTGCGCGGGCGCATGACGCTCGTCCGCTTGCAGCGCTCGGTCGTAGTGCGCCGCGGCAGCATCCAAGTCTCCCAGGGCCAATGCCGCGCGCCCCAGCTCGCTACGAATCTGCGCGCGCACGCTCTTGTCGGCCGGCGCGCTGGGCTCGTTGGTGAACGCCGCTGTCAGAGCCTCCGCCGCCGCCTGCCACTCGCCGCGCTGCAGCAAGAAGCGCCCGAGCGCCAGTTGCACACGCCAGTTGGCGCGGCCCAGTTTTGCGGCTTCGCGCAAATGCTCCTGGGCCGTGGCAAACATATGGAAGCGCGCTTCCAAGGCCCCCAGCGACGCCAGGACATCGGCGTCGTTTGGGAAATCGCGCTGCAGCGTCTCGTAAGCGGCCAAGGCTTGGTCGAACTCGAAGGCCGCTTCGTGAACGCGCGCCAATCCCAGTCGCGGCAGCGCCGACAGCTTGCCATCTTGTGTGTCCGCGGCGAGTTGGAACGTTTGCGCCGCAAGTTCCAAGGCCTCGCGCGCCTCCAAGCGCGCAGCGAGGCAGCGTTCGCCCAGGTCCAATGCTGCCTGGTACTGGGTCGGAGGCAAGGGCTTGTCCAGTTGCGCGAAAGCCAGCGCCAGCGAATTGGAGGCCGTGTCCGCGAAGCCGAATTCCGTGACGCGCGCACGCTCCAGAATCAGCCCCGCTTGTCCTGGCAAGCGCTCGCGGCCTGTTTCGGGCACTACTTCCACGAAGACCACGGGGTCCTTGGGCCGACGCGCGAGCCGGTAGCGATCCGGGCTCTCGATACGGCCGAACAAGGGATCCCCATCGTTCAAGCGCACCCAGTCGAACAACTTTTTGTAGCTTTCGACGCGCGCCGTGCGGTCCTGCGCGACGGCGGAACCGCTGGTCTCCGCGGGCTTGTTCGGGCCTGGCTGGGCTTCCTCGGGATCTTCTTCTCCAAGGTCCTCGTCCGTGGCGAACAGGTCGCTCACGAGCTGGTTCACGGGCGTTACGCGCAGGAACTTGCCCATGGCCGCGGGCTTGAGGCCCGGCCCGGGCGGCGGAAACAAAGCCGACATGGGCTCCATGGGCGGCGCCTCAAGCTCCAACAAGGCCAGCGGCTCGGTGTCCCGCGGCGGCGTGAAAAGATCGCGTGCAAGTGCCGAGTTCTTGTCCGCTGCCGGCAGCGCCAAAGCAGTGTCGGGCACGGGATACTGGCCAAGTTCCGGCGGCTTGGACGAGCGCGTCGAAGTCAAGCGGCGCGTTTTTTCGCGCGCAGACCAACCCAGAAAAGTCACGAGCAATCCCGTGGCCAGCAGCAAGATTTGTTCGCGGCGCAAGTTCACGGGCTCCTCCGCGCTTGGGTCTTGACGCCGGAAGCGGCCGCGCCAGAACCAGATCCCGGCCGAGATCCCTCGGATTCGGACCAATCGGCCAGCCCCGGAGGATGCAGGACCGCCAATTCGAGTTCGATCACCAGTTCCTCGACTTTCGAACGCGAAGGCGTGATATCCAAGGTCTTGAGCAGCAGCCGCTCCCCTTGGGGCGGGCGCCGCAAGGCGAGCAAGCTGCTTGCGACCGCCTGCGGATGCGCCACGGCCTTGATGCGCACCACGTTTTCTTCGATGTCGGCGATGGGTTTGCCCGAGCGCACGCGTGCGTCGATGGTGAACTTGATTTCCTCGATGCGCGCGTAGCCGGTGTCCAATGCAATGCGCACGAAACGATCGACTGCGTCCAGACACTCCAGCGAGCGCTGCAACTCGGCCGGGCGCGTGGGCGCCTGGGCCGCCAGACCCAAGTCCTTGGGCAACACCAAGTTGGCGCGCCCCGCAAGCTGAAGCAGCTCTTCGCGCACGCGGTACACGGTGGCGATGTACTGGCTCTCGACGCTCCCGCCCTTGTGGACAGCGAACCCTTCGCGCGGGCGGAATTCACACGCCTGGCCGAGTTGCTTCAAGGCGGCGCGCAGTTCCTCGTTCTGGCTCTTCGCCTGTTGCAAATCGCGCGCGGAGTAGAACTCTTTGCGCAAGTCCGCCTGGGCCCTGGCGATGCGCGTGGCTTCCTTGCGCGCATTCTTGCCCAAGCTGGAATCGATGCCCCACCAAGCACCAAAGAACACCACCAGGCCGCCGGCGACCGACAGCAGGAAGGGCTTGTGTTCTTGCCAAACGCCGTGAATGTCCATGCGCGCCTCCTAGTTCCCTTTGGCGGGCAAGGCGCCGGAAGCGGAATCGGAATCGACGACTTGCCCCGGCTCGCCGGCGCTTTCCGGCGCTGCCAGCCGCGGCGCGAATTGCGACATTTCCACTTGGAAGCGGTCGCCGGCGGGACTGGAAGAATGCACCAAGCGCGCGTGCGGAAAGGCTGCCCGCAGGCCGCCCACGAAACCTTCCAAAACCGCTGCAACCGATTCGGTGCCTTCGCGCGCGCGGCCTGACAGCCGCAGCACCGGTTGCTCGTTGCCTTTGGAAAGCCCCAAGGGGTCCGCGATGCGGATCGAGCTCTGCAAATTGTCGATCCACAAATCAGCCGGCAACGACTGGCCCAAGTGTTCGACCACGCGCGCGACCTGTTCTCCGCTGCCAGCCCACGACTGAAGCTCGAGCGCCGCCTTGGACAGGCGCGCGTTTTCCTCGGCGAATTGGCGCGTGGCGCGGTCCGTCGTCGAAGCCGAACGCAGCTCGCTTTCGACGGCGATCGCCTGGCTGCGGAGGCGCTTGGCGCGCTGCGACACCTGCCAGCTCTTCCATCCCAGGAATCCGATCGCCAGCAAACCCGCGGCAATGGCCAGCAAAGTTCCGCCCAGGAATTCGCGGCGCCGTTTGACGCGCCCTGGAACCAGTTCGACCGAATAGGCGCCTGGATCCGAGGCCATCGTGGCCAGCCCCAGGACGATCACCGATTCTTGGGCGTGCTGCGCCAGCAAGTCGGCTTGGTCGGCCGCCAGTTGGCTCGTGTCGACGACTTGGAACGGATCGAAAAGTTCGACCGGCGCATGCAAGCTGGCTGAGAGGTACTCCGGCAAACCCGCCAACAGTGCACCCCCGCCGGACAGCAGCACGCGGTCGATGCGCAAGTTCGAAACCTTGACCTGGCTGCGGCAGAAGGCCACCGTCGATTGGAGCAGCGAGGCCAAGGCTCCGGCCGCGTTCTGGCACGCCCGGCTGGCTTTCTCTTGGTTGGCGTCCTTGTAGCGCGCGCCCACCTGGAGCGTGACCCAGGCGCGCTTGAGTTCCTCGGCCTTGTCGGCGCTCACGCCAAAACGGTCCGCCAGCGCATCGTCGAACAACTTCGAGCCGCCGGTCAGGTTGCGCGCGAATAGCAAGTCGGCGCCGCGCACCAGCACCACGTCAAGGTTTTCGTGCCCGATGTTGGCCAGCAGCACCGTTTCTTCTTGGATCGCGCCGAAACGGCGCCACACGTTGTACAGCGCCAAGGCGTTGGGGGCGAAGGCGTCCAGGCTCCCGCCTAGTGCCTCCAAGCCGCGCATGTGTTCTTCCAGCAGCGACTCGCGCGCCATGGCGAGCAGCGCCACGTCTTCGCCTTCGATTTCGGGCAACGGCGGGAGCAAATTGAAGTCGGAGGCCAAACCCGAACCCGATTGTTCGCCGATCTCGGCCACTTCGAAGCGCATCAATTTGCGCAGTTGCCAGTCGGGCACGCGCGGCACGCGCGTGTAGCGCATGTTGAGGTCGCGACCCGTGACGCCGATGCGTGCGTCCTTGGGCTTGAAGGCCAAACTGCTGGCGGCCCAAGCCTCGGCCAAGTTGTGACGCCGGTGGGCTACGAACGCGAAGTCCGTGGCATGGAACGTGTTGCCCTTGAACGAACCGCGCAAGAAACGATTCGAGGTTTGACCGATGTCGATGCCGGTGACCGTGCGCGCCATGTTTCGAAGCTAGGGGCTGGACGACGAAGAGGCCGCGGCCGGCTGGGCGGCGCTGGCGCGCACGCGCGCGGCCAGATTGTTTTCACCGCGCGCTGCTAGAACGTCGGCGATCTGCACCAATCGCGCGCGCTCGGCCGCGCTTTGTGCGGCTTCCAGTTGGCCCAGTTCTTGTTGCAGGGTCTGCTGCAGCTCGGCTGTCTTGCTGGCGACCTCGCTGCCCGCGTAGCGCTGCGCCAGGCGCTGCGCGGATTCCATGGTGGCGCGCACCACGGCGGGCAAGGCGAAAAAGCGCGCGTTCTCGGCTTCGACGGTGAGGCGCTGGAACTCGTCCCAACCGCCTTGCATCAAGCGCGCGCGCGCCGACTGCGCACGCTCCAACAAGTCGCGATCGAAGGGCAACTCCTGCTCCAACTTGCTCCACGAGGCCAGCGCTTGTCCCAGTTGGCCTTGGCCTTCTTCGTCCTTGGCCTTGGCCGCGAGCTTGGTGGCGGCCGAGAACTCCTCGAGAAACGACAACTGAATCCCAAGACCGGCGGAGCTGCCCAAATCCGCTTGGATGTGGAAACGACCATCCTTGGGATAGCCCCTAAGACGCGTCGGAGCGCCAAAGGCCAGGCGCAACATGTCGCGTCCGCTGCCTACGATCAGGCTGGTGGCGTCGTCGCGCAGGAATTCGGATTGATGCGTCTGCACGCCCCCAAAGCCTTGCGGCCCGCCGCCTAGGCTGGTCAGTCCGCCGGCGGCCAAGTCGCGCTCGACCCACAGGGACAACAGCACGCCTCCGGAGGCGGCAGCGGAAAAGCGCACGTCGATCCCCTGACCTTGGGCCGTGGCGCTCATCGCAAGGCGCTTGTGCGCCAGAGCTTCGCTTGCCACCGCGTGCAGGTCCGTCAGGAGCGCGCGATCGATGCGGAAGAGCAGAGCGCTCGAATGCGGCGCGCCGGCAAGCAAGAGCTGGGTCTCCCCGACTTTGGGGCCTAGTTCGCCCAAGGACTCGCTGCTGGCCAGCGGCACCAAAGCCACGTCGTCGACGTACACGTCGCGCACTTGGGACGCGTCCTGATCCTTGTTGCCAGCGCCCGCGGCGCTCGCTTGAGGGCGCTGGTCGTTGGCGGCCGCGAGCGCACGCAGCGTGTCATAGCAACTGGGAAGCGGACACGAGAGCTCCAAGTTCGTCCAGTCTTCGCCTGCAGGAGCGGTGCATGCGCGCCATGGCGCGGCCTGGTCCGTGGACGAGGAGAACTCGATCCACAAGCGCGCGTCGACGGGCTCCATCGCGCTCACGAAACCTTGCAATCGCACGGCGCGCGAACGCCCGGCAGGCACCGCTTGGGACTTGGCCAGGGCGAAGGCGCCCGGTTCCAAATAGGCACCCAGTCCCAATTGCCCGCTGCGGCGAGCATCGCCCGCGGGCCCGAACTCGGCACTGGCTTGACCGTCGTTTTCATAGGCCGCGTTCGGGTCCTCGAAGGAGAAGCCGGCCGCGAGCAGGTTGTCGGCCGGGCTCAGGGCGGGCGGACCGGCAAGGCTGCCTGGAGTCTTGGAATCCTTGCTTCCCAGCCACCAATACAGCGCGCCACCGGCCAAACACAGGGCTGCGCCGATCAACGTCAGCGCCGGCGAACGCTTGCTCGCGCGCGCCACGCTTGCGGCACTGATGCTGCGCACCGCTTCGCCCGCACCCGCCGCGCTGGCGCCATGGCCGGCGAGCGGCGCGCTGGCGACTGGGCTGGCGAGCGGCGCTTTCGCCGGGCCGCCCGCGGGTTCCAAGCTGGGCAGCGTCGCAACGGCAGCTTGGCCCTCTTGCAGAAACACCAGGCGCACGTTGCCGAAATGGATCACATCCCCTGGCGCGAGCACCTGCTGCTGGACTTTTTGGCCACCAACCCGTGTACCATTGGTACTGCCCACATCGCGCAGCGTGCAGCCGTGATCGTCGACTTGCAGTTCGGCGTGTTGGCCCGAAACCGAGGCGTCCGTGAGCTGCAAGCTGTTGCCGGGCTTGCGGCCCACCCGAAACACGCCGGAAGCCAGGGGGATCGTTTCTCCACTGCGCTCTCCGGACTCGAAACGCAGCGCAAAGCGGTTGGGCATGTTCGAGGTATGGCGGGGCGGAGGTTAGGAGCGGGCCCAAGTGGCCTCGGGCGGGCCCGAGCGTGGCCAAACTTGCACCTTGAGCTACTAGCGGACTAGCAGCCCCTATCCGCCAAAGACGGCGGGGTTACGAACCTGCTCGGGCAGGGATCCTAGCGACCCCCGGCCTGGCCTGTCCATTTCACGGGGTGTCCAGCATGTTGTTGGCCAGCGCCCGCGGCCAGGCTCCAATGGTGGGCCCATGGCCACCCCGCGCTACTTCATGCTCGCGGACTCGGCCTCAAGCCTCCCTGCGCGGCTCCGGGACGAGGATGCCGAGCACTTGTTGCGCGTGTTGCGCGCTGAGGAAGGTACGACCATTTGGGGGCTGGACGGCCGCGGAACCAAACGGCTGTTGCGTGTGACGCGGGCGCGCGGCGGGCGCGGCGCGAATTCCCGCTTGCCGGCCTGGAGCCAACTCGCGCTGGAGCCGGCCGGCGAGGACGAGTTCGTGCCGGCCTGGGGCGAGCCCAATGGACCAGGTGCTTGGGTCGAACTGGCTTGCCCGCTGCCCAAGGGCTCGCGGGCGGACGACTGGATGGACCGGCTGGTGCAGCACGGACTTTCGGGTTTCACGGATTTGGTCTTGGAGCACAGCGAGGTTGCCGCGCGCGCTCCGTCCAACGCGCGCTGGTCGCGACTTGGGCGCGTGGCTTGCGAAGCGCTGAAACAAAGCCGTTCGACGTGGTTGCCACGCTTTTCCGGGCCCCTGGAACTTGCGGACTGGCTAGCGAGCCTGGGCTCGGATTTGGGCAAACCGGGCGCGCACGCGGCCTGGCTCGACCCCGGCGCCAAGTTGCCGATGAAAGCTTGGCTGCAACGGCTCGATCAGGGCGGCCCCGCGCGGCGCATTTGGATAGCAGCCGGTCCCGAAGGCGGATTTTCGAAGGCCGAAGGCCAGCTGCTGGAAGCGAGTGGATTTGCCGGCGTGAACCTGGGCACGCGTATTTTGCGCATCGAAACGGCCACCGAGCTTGCCCTGGGAAGTGTGCGATTGCTCGGGCACTAGCCCCCTAGCACGCTGGTCCGTGGCCGCTCACCATCCCAGTCGCTCGCGCAGGGACACGTGGCTCCACTCCCCCAGCACGATATGGTCGAGCAGCGGCACGCCGAGCACATCGCCCGCTTGACGCAAGCGCCTGGTGATTTCCACGTCCTCGGCGCTGGGCTCGGGGTCTCCGCTGGGATGGTTGTGGGCGCAGATCACTGCTGCCGCGCCTTCGCGCACAGCCGAGCGAAACACTTCGCGCGGATGGACGAGCGAGGTCGACAAGGTGCCCAAACTGACCAGTTCGCGTCGCTTGAGCGCGTGGCGTCCGTCGAGCAGGAACACGTGGAAACTTTCGCGCTCGAGCCCGCGCACCAAGGGTCGCAGCAGTTGCGCCACCTCGAGCGCGCTATGCATGCGCGGGCGCGCGTCGCGCCGAAAACCCTCCAATTCGCGCGCCAAAGCGAAGGCCGCACACAGGCGCGCCGCTTCGCGCCGGCCCAGCCCCCCTTGCAGCATCAGGCTGGCCGGTGTGCAGCGCGAGAGTTCGAGCAAGTCGGGACCGTCGAACAATCGCAAGGCCGCTGACAGCGCGCGACTTGGCGAACCGGAGAGCAGGCGCGCTACCGCACAGGCCACCTGCTGGGCGCGAATCGACGGCAGTCCCGCCCCGATCCCATCCTGTGCCTGGCCGGAGTCGGCGCCGCCTTGGTCGCGGGTCTGAGCGGTCGACGAAGCTTGTGTTCCCATGGTTCCCTTCCGGACGCAGGGAAACGGCCCGCGGTTCCAGGTAGGACGCCCCGGCAGCGGGCTCCAGCAGTCGGGCCCCCTTGCACCTTTAGGAAACTGTGGTCCCGATGCCTGTCCTGGGCCGCCAAGGCGCGCTTTCGTGGACCGAAACTCGGAAAGTTGCGAAACCAGAACGGGAAACTGGGCTAGATCTGTACGAACAGTACCGAACTCAACGAGGTGAGGTGTTCCTTGCCCGGAGATTCACACCCAGCGCCACCATTCCTTTCGATCCAGACCCGCCGACCCCCGAGTGCTCGCCATGATGCCGTGGATAACCGTGTTCGCCGCCGTTTTGGGCGGCATTTGGGCAGCGCAAACGATCGTGTTTCTGGCCTCAACGCGTACCCGCGACCGCGCCAGGGACGGACGCTCCACGTAAGACCCCAAAGGGCATGGCGGAGCCTTGGTCGACGAATCAGAGCGCAGGGATTCAGGTTGCAACGAACAGAACTTCCACGACGACAATCCATGTACGAATCCAGATTCCAAGGAGGAGAGACCTGTGGAATCCGAGCGGCCCAGTGCGGCTCCTGATGCCTGGGTCCAGATAGTGCGAACGGCTGCGTCCTGACGCAGCCGTTCGCCTGTTTTTTTTCGCGCGCGGCTCGCGAGCCTCAGGCGCGCCAACTATCTGGTTTTTTGCCGCGGCCGCGCCAGATCCTGCGCGAATTCTTCGTGGGCGCGGGCCAAGGAAAAGCCCAGCAATTGCTCGAAGGCTTGGCCGCTCGCCATGCGCACGGGCACATCTTCGCCGTGCACGCGCGCCAGGTGATCGACCCAGGCCAGCGACTGCGCGTAGGCCAGCCGAATTACGTCTTCGCTTCCCAATTGGGCCAGGGTGCCCTGCAACGATTCCAGCGTGAGCAACGTTTGTCCTTCCAGGCTCCGGCGCGCCAGCTGCACGGCCTGCTCGCGTTCCTTGGGAGTTTCGTGCTCCAGCCACTGGGCTAGCCCCTCATTGAGCCAACCGGGAGTGTGCCCACCTCCCGCGTGCTGCACGAAGGCGTGCACCAATTCGTGCCGCAGCGTGCGCATCACGTCCTGGTCCTCGCGCTGCAGGTTCTCGACCGGCACGCGAATCGTGCCGTCATAGGCCCCGCCGGCCCATTCGGCGAGTCCCGTCAAAGCGCGAAACTCCGCCCGCCGGTACAGCACCACGCGCTGCGGGCGCCGGCGCCAGGAATCGGCCGCCGACGAGCCCACCGCCAGCGCATCCTTGGTCTCCGAGAAACGCTCCGCCAGATCGACGAGCGCGTGTTCCAGCGTGTCCAAGACACGTCCCGAACTCCACACCAAGTCGCTTTGGGCGCCGTCGTAGTACAGCTCGAAGTGCGTGGAAAACTCGCGCCAAAAACCGCGCTCCAAATCGGTCTCGATGCGCCAGCGATCGCGCAAACTGCCGATTTCGGTGCGCGCGGGATGCAGTTCGAGCGCGCGCTCCAAGTCAGCCTCGCAGGCGGCGCAGGGCGGGGCCGTGCGCCGACCAGCCAAGGCGCGCCGCACCAGCGCTTCGGCCAAATTGTGGCGCAACACTTCGTCGCTTGGACTGGCCGCGCGCGCCGTTTCGAAATGCGTCACCGCCAGGTCGAGGTCCCCGCGTTCGAGCGCTTCGATGCCTGCCAGGTTGGCGAGCCTACTGGGCGATGGAACGCGCGCCTGAATCTGGGTGGCGGCGGCACTGGCGCTGGCGGCGTGGTGCTTGGCGTCCTC
>JAKFYL010000236.1 GCA_021730845.1 Planctomycetota bacterium
CATGGACTCTTGCTTCACTTGATCGTTCGAGTTGAACCAGCAAGTTTCCCAGGTTGAGTTCGATTACGGCGGCGGCGTGCCTGGTTTCAATGGCCCCGGATGACTTCGCTAGAAGTGCATCCGCTGTTTCGAGCGCGCGTGCGAAGCCCTGTTCCGCTCCAGCCGTGTCGCCCAAGGTTTGGCGCATCGCGGCGATGTTTGCCTGAATGGAAAGCAAAATCGGAGGCATAGTGGGATCGCGCTCTACGACCAATAAGGCTGATTTCTCGGCCGCCTCGACGCACTCCAGCGCCTCAGGCATCGAGCCCGCAAAGCGCCGCAAGGTGCCAAGATCCATCTGGCACAAGATCAAACTGCGCTGCAGCTCGAGATCATCAGGGGCCCTTGAAATAAGATCGCCGAGGATCCCGATCGCTTCACGCACCTGCGCTTCTGCCCCGGCGTCGGTCACACCGCGTTCTACCTGTACCGTGCCCCGTTCCGCGAGCGCGGTCGCGAGCAAGTGTCGATGGAGAGCGGTGTCGCCTTCGGTGCCGAGCAGGGAGCGCAGCAGTTCGATGCTACGCGCAGCGTAGCGGTCCGCTGATTCGTGTTGTCCGATGGCGGCCTGACGCGCGCCCAGCACGCGCAAGGAATTCGCCAGGTCCGCGCGCGATCCGGGATTGTCGGGGTCTTCGGCGAGGATGTCTTCGTACAGTTGCGCAGCATCATCGAGCAACTCCGTGCGCAACTTGTCGGCGCCCGGAACCGACTTGAGATACTCCTCGCCGACCTTGCGCAAGAACTTGTCAATGGAATCGCGGGCGCGGGTAGCCTCTCGTTTCGCGCGCGCCGATTTATCGCGCGCCTCGCGTTCGGCGGCTTGCGTGGCCAAAAGCTGCGTTTGCAAGCTCTCGTTGAAGGACTCCAAATCCTTGGCGCGCCCGCGCGCCTGCCAGATCCATACGCTCGGTACGGCCACCAGGAGCGAGACGGCCAGCGCAAGCGCGGTGGCCACGGCGGGCCGGCGTGCTATCCAGCGTCGCGCGACGAGCCAGGGGCTCAAGCGCTGGGCTTCGATGGGGCGGCGTTCGAGGACATTGGCCAGGTCGCGAGCGAATTCAGCGGCCGATGCGTAGCGCTGGGCCGGATCGGTCTCCATCGCCGTGAGGCACACCGTTTCCGCTTCGATCGAGAGCGCCGCGTTCCAGTCTCTCGGCCGTCGCCGTTCTCCGCTCTGGATCGCGCGCAGCACGTCGATTTCGGATTTCCCTCGGAAAGCACGTTGCAGCGTCAGCAGCTCGTACAGCGTCACGCCGAGCGAATACACATCCGAACGCGCATCCATCGCGTCGAGTTCGCCACGCGCCTGCTCCGGCGCCATGTAGGGCAGCGAGCCCAGGCGCACGTCGCTCTTGGTCAAGCTCGCGTCGTGTGCTGCAATCGCTAGGCCGAAATCGAACAGCAACGCGCGGCTGGTGCCATCGGACGTCAGCATCACATTCGACGGTTTGATATCGCGGTGCAACACCCCGCGCCGGTGCGCGTGCTCCAGCGCGTCGGCGACTTGCCGCACGATGCGCAAGCAAGCGTCTTCCCAGCTGCCCTCGAACAACCAATTCGGCTCGGCGGGGTCCTGCGCCAGATCGGAGCCGCGCAGCGTTTCGGGCCGGCGTCCTTCGAGCGCGGTGAGCGCATGTTCGAGCGTGCGACCAACGACGTACTCCATGGCGAAGTAGGGAACGCCTTGGTGCTCACCAACGGTGTAGACCGGAACGATGCCGGGGTGCTGCAGTCGTGCGACCGTCTCGATTTCACGCCGAAAGCGTTCGCGCGAACCGGGAAAGAACAGGCGCTCGGGTCGTACCACTTTCAACGCGACCTGGCGGTTGAGAGGTTCTTGTCGCGCCAGGTAGACAACTCCCATGCCGCCAACACCGAGCACGCGCTCGAGTCGAAATTCACCCAAGCGCTCAGGCAACTCCGCGGTCGCCAAGGCGGAGCTTGCTCCCCACAATCCCGCGCGGCGCAGGCCCTCGATTCGCTTGCGCAAGGCCTGGGAGCTAGCTGGATGCGCTGCGCACAGCTCGTCGACCGCGGCATCCCCGCCGCGCTCGAAAGCCTGGAGTGCGGCTAGAAACAGCGCGTCCAGCACTGGCTCCGATGCCGCATTCGCCAGTGCGGAATACGACCGGTCGGCGGGGTCCGAAGCCATGACAGCATGGTATCCCCTGGAGCGCTCAGCGCGGAACCGGACGGTTTCGTAGGCTTATCCGGTTAGCGATGTTGCGGGATTTCAAGGAATTGAGCGAGCGCGCGTCGCGTGGCGACCGAGACGCTGTCGAGTTGCTTCTAGAACGCTACCTGCCCGCGCTGCGAGTGTTTCTCAGGCTTCGCATAGGACCTACGTTGCGCGCCAAGGAAGCGGAATCCGACATCGTCCAATCGACCTGCCGAGCCATTCTCGAGCGCGCCGATGCGTTTCACTATGGCGGCGAAGACGGCTTCAAGCGCTGGCTCTTTACCACGGCCTTTCGGACGTTGATCGACAAGAGCGCGCATTGGCGGGCGGCCAAACGCACTGGGCCACAGATTGCGTTCGACGACGAAGCGTCGGCGGCGATATACCGATCGTTTTCGTCGCCGAGCGAGCACGCTCTCGAACGCGAAACTCGCGAACGTCTCGAACACGCGTTCGATGCCCTGGGCGAGGAAGAACGCGAGGTGATCACTCTGGCGCGCGTCGCAGGGCTCTCGCACCGAGAAATCGCCGTCGCCATGGACAAGTCAGAGGCTGCCGTGCGCGTGCAATTGCATCGCGCGTTGTTGGCGCTTTCCAAGCACCTGGAAGCAACTGCCTGAGAAGGACAGTTGAGGATTGTTGGTTCTTGGGATCGCCCTTTGGCCTTCGTTCCCAGGGACCGGTTTGCGCTGGTCTTCGGCATCCCGTCCCAAATCAGGCGCCAAAGGTCGAGGAACCGGTCACTTGCGGGAGGCCTGCTGGGGCAGGCTCGTGGCCGCGGTGTCCGGTCCTTGGGCCCGGGAGTGCTAGGGGGCTAGGCACAATTTTCCAGCGGGAACTCAGGCTTTGGCGGGCCGCTGGACGATACAGCCCCACACGTCTCCCCCCGACGGCCGCTTATCCACCTGGCGATCGCAGCTTGAAGAACAACCAGCGCCTCGACTACTCCAGTCTTGCCGAGCTCCTCAACCAGCGCGGGCTGGTGGACTTGCAGCACCTGAACTTGGCGTTGCAAACTTCGGCGCGCTCCCACATTCCGTTTCCGGAGATGCTCGTGAGCGAGGGCTTGATCGGCGACTGGGAGTTGTCGCGCACGGTGTGCGAGGCCTTCAACTTGCCGTTCCTTTCGTGCGACTTCGTGACGCCCAACAAGGATGCGTTGAACGGTTTGGACCCCGCTTTCTTGCGCAAGCACCGACTGGTTCCCTTGGGACGCCACGGGCAATTGCTCACGGTGATCATGCCGGCGATGGTGCAGGCCGACGTGTTCGTCCAGCTTTCGGAGACCTTGGGAGTCAAGGTGCTGCCCGTGGTGGGAACCGTGAACTCCAACAATCTGTGGTTCGAAGCCAACTTGGCGGCGGACGCTCCGAGCGCAACCGCGGACGACACGCCGCACCAGTGGTCGAACATCTTCGACGAAGGCGACGCCTCCGTGCTGTTCGACCTGCAACCGGTCACCGACGAGGATCCATCCTCTTCGGCCCTGAATTCCGTGGGGGGCATCGAGCTGCCCAAGCTCGATTTGCCCGACGCGAGCGAAAGCGCTTAGCCGATTCGCGCTCCGGCTCAGGCCGTCGGCGTTTCGCGCGCCGGGGCGGGCAGTGACGCGCTCGGGCTAGTAGCCGTCGAAGGAAGCGTGTCTTTGGGTTCCGCGTCTTTGCCAGGCGCTTGGGTCGTTGGCGGGGTATCCAATTGGCGCACCTCGCGCGAAACTCCTTGGAACTCCGCTTGGACCGAGCGCACCACATTGGCTTTCTGCACGGGCTGGATGATCTCTTGTTCGACCTTGTGGCGCAGTTCGCGGATTTCTTGGTCGATGCCCGTCTCGCGCCGTAGGTCGTTCACCGAGCGGCGCAATTTTTGGATGGCGATCATTGCTTCGCTGGCCACGCGCGGCAAGTTCTTGCCGAACACGAGGATGGCCACGATGCCAATCACCAGCAGTTCGCCGAATCCGAGGTTGAACATGGACTTGCCCTAAGTATACGGGCATCCGCCGAACAGGCCGACCGGAGGCTAGTCCGGCCGGGCCAACCAGCGCTCGAGCAAGGTTGCCCCGTCCCGACGCCACAGCGTGCGCGGAATGAAAGTGAACCCGAATCCGCTCGAGCCTTCGCCAGCGGTAAAGCCGGTATCCATCTCGATGATGAAGTCGTGGCCTAGGCGTCGCAGCATGAAGTTCGAAGCTAGCCGGCCATCGCCCTGCGTGGAGTAGGTGTAGCGACCTTCCAGATGCCACTTGGGAGACAGCTCGTAGCGAGCGCCCAGGGAAAGGGCGTTGTACAGCGACTCGCCCTCCAGATCGCGAGCCGAGTGGTAGCCCAGCTCGAGGCCCAATTCGTCGACTGGGTCGAAACTGAGAATCGAGCGCGAGTAGGGCGTGAGGTGGTCGTCGAACTCGTAACGCCCGTCGTGGCTGATCGCAAACGGTACGCCGCCGACTTGGCTGAGCCAGGTCGCGCGCGTGCGCGTGGCCTGCCAACCATCTTCGACGTCCTCGGCGACGTCGTCCGCGTACGTTTGACGCAACTCGAAATCGAGAAAGCCAGCTTGACCGGGGGTGTCCATGCGCGAGCGCAAACCCAGGTCCAGAAACTTGCCGTCGAGCGGTTCCTCGACCGTGTCGTACTGGACGAGTTCGCCGTCGCTTTGCTGGATCCCCAAGTCCCTGCGCACGCCGATGAAGGGCGACAGGGTGTGCAGCGTTCCGCTTTCGAAGCGTTTCCAAATGGAGGTCGTGAACTCCACACCAGCAAGCGGCGCGAAGCGCCCCTGTTGGTCGTCGTCGAGCGCGGACCGATCCCAGGCGCTCAAGCGCCCCTCTAGGTACGGAACCGCGCGCAAACCGGCGATTCCCAGGTTGCTTGGCAACTCGAAACGGTGACTGCTGTCAAAGCGCAGCACGCTGCGGCTGTCGGGGGGGTTGGGCAAGCCCGGGACGTCCGGGAACGGATCCTCGAACGTGCCGTTGTAGCGGTCCAAGTGAGCCACCGACGTATTCGAGCTGTACACCAAGGGCAGGCCCAGCGTGGTGGTCAATACCGAACGGCCGTTGTAGATCCCCACCGCGGGCGATTCGACCACCTCGGAGCGGAAGTCCTCCAAGTAGGCTTCGGCCGTGGCCCAGGTGTAGACATCGCCTTGGGCCCGTCGCCAGTGCAGATAGCTTTCGCGCTCTTCGAACCGCAAGAAATCCGATTCGAAGAATTCTGCTTGCACACCGGCGTCGGTTTGACGCGAGATCACCAGGTCGACCCACTCTTCGGGCCCGAGCTTCTTCCGGCCTCGCAGCCGATACCAGCCGCGCCAATCGTCGCGTTCGTCGGACGGCACACGCAAGAGCCCTTTGTCTTCTCCGCGGTCGAACAGGCCATCGGCGCTGATCTTGACCGCATACGAGGATTCGTCGGAGACCTCGGCTTCGACTCCCAAGGGAATGCCGCGCGAATTGGTGAAGCGAGCCGAGTAGTCCACCGTCGCGCGCTCGGGAAGCGAGGTTTTTCCAGCGGTCAACCATTTGTGCACGCCTTTGCCGACCCAACCCAGTTCGTTGCGGAAGCGCAATCCGATGAAGTTGCCCAGCTTGGCCGAGCTGCCGATCGACAGCGGTTGGAGCCCGAAAACGGAAAGCTCCTTGCCGCGGATCTTGGGCGAGAGCTTGTCCGAATCCAGCGACAGCGGGAACGAGGTCTTGGGCAGCGGAATCTGGGCGTCGCCCCACAGGACGATCGACATACCGGCCAGAGTGGTATCCCAGCCGTCAGGGACACGCACGGTCTCCGACGTGCCGGGTTCGTTCGGGCGTCGAGCGCGCTCCTTGGTGCGCGGATTCAGGCTCAAATCTCCAATGCGCACGACATAGTGCGGCTGGTCGTGGTCGCACGTGGTGGCCAAGGCGTTGGACGCGCGCAAGGAACCATCGGCGGAGTGCCGCAGCCACGAAGCCTTCAACTTGAGACTGGCGTTTTGGCCCTGATCTTCGTCGTCGAATGGCGCGCGCACGGTCATGTCCACGTCGCGCAACCAGGCCTGGCTGCCGATCATGTCCAAATACAAGGCCTCGCAGCGAAACAGGCGTTTGCCCTCGACCTCGTACTCGATGTTGCCGTCCAAATACAGTTCTTGGAGCCAATCGGCGACCCACACGTTGTCCAGGGCGCCGAACAGGTTCTGGGATTGACGCTTGCGCCGGCGCTGCTTGGCCTTCTTCGAAAGCTCCTCATCGGGTGAGGGTGCGCGCTTCATCGCGCCGCCGAAAGAAGACTTGGCCAGCAGGTCCCACTGACGCGAATCGACCCAGAACAAAGCCCAGGACGCACGCAGCCGGTTCGTTCCCTTGAGGAAAACGGGTTCGCGGAAGACTTGAATGGTCGCGTCCAGGTGAGCCACCGGTTGCAGCGACGAGTACTGCATGCGCCAGGTCTCGCCGGTCTCGGCCGAAGTCGTGGTCAGCTCTCCGTGGCCTGAGCGCAGCGAACTGTGCAAGGCGTCGTACTCGAACCAGTCCGACTTCCACGAGAAATCCGGCGTCGAAACCGTGGCCGGACTGCCCAAAACGTCGAGCAAAGTCGTGCGCGTGTCGCCGTGCAAGCGCTCGCCCTTGATCTGGACTCCCTGGCCCACGCGCGCCGTGAATCCATCCCACGCGCTCAGCTCGGCCGGGGGTGTTTCGCCCGACGTTGCCTCGGCGAAGCTGCCGCTGAGCTGTAGGCGCTGCGCGTCGATGGACCAAGAATCAAGCTCGTCGTTTCCATCGTGGCCAAGCTGCGCCTCGCCGACCAGCAACAGCGACTGCGCGCTTGCGAACAGTCGTTGTCCGCGCGCGCGCAAATTCGCCGGTTTGCCTTCCTGGCCCGCGGTTCCAAAGGGCAAGATCACGCCGTCGACGGTCACGCTGGCATCCTGGGCCCACAATTCGCCGTTGCCGAATCGAGTAGGACCGGCGCGCATGTCGAATTGGGACTCGCGGCCCGGAATCTTGCCCCAGACGTGAATCTGTTCCTGTGCCGATGGATCGGCCAGAGCCGTTTGCTCCTCGACCCGCAATCGTCCACAGGTGCCCGCGATTTGCGTTTCGCCGCGAACTTCGAAGGACACCTGGCCCAGACCTTCGACCAGTTTCGGTTCGATCGAGGTCGGAAGCGCGTCGATGCCGGCGTCCGCTGTCAGGCCCAGCTGGTCGGCCCGCACGCGCGCGAAGTCCGAGCTCCAGCGGATTTCTCGCAGCGCGTCTTTCCAGTGCACGCGCACGTCGCCACCGACATCGATGGTCAGCGGCCTTGGGCTCACAGTGGCGGCACTGGAAGGCTGCGCAGGAGCTTGCGGCTCGGCGCTCTCGCTGGACCTCCGATCCAGTGCCAACCAGCGCGCAGCCACCTCGAGTTGCATGTCCTCGCCAGTCGCGCTCAGGCGCACGCCGTCTTGTGCGAAGAGCCCTTCGGGAAAGGCATCGATCCACCCTGCTTCGAGGAAGCCGCCGGCCAAGTCGACGCGCGCCAAGCGATCACTCGTGCCGCGCAAGGTGAAATGGCGCTCGCCCAGGGCCTGCAACTCCTGCCCGACGGCCGTGACTCCGCCGGCTTCGATCTCGACGCCTTCCTTGGCCACGAAGGTCGCATCTTGCGCGTTCAGGTTTTCCACGCGGCCTGCACGCGCGCGCCACGGGCGAGAACCTTGCACTGCCACGTCCACGGCCAGTGCCTCTTGAACCTCGAGCAGCGCGCCTTTTTGGGTAGCTACCAATCCGCCCTGGGCGTCCAGTTGCATCGGTTCGCTGGCCGGACCCAGCGCTTGCATGTGTGTCGTCCCACGAGCCCGCATGCGCAGCGTGGTCTCGTTGGGCTCGGCGCCTTCGGCCGGCAATAGGTACTCCAATCGCAAATCGCGCGTGGTCAATTCCGGTTGCAGCTGTGTCGCCGGTGCATCCTTGGCCGTGCGCTTGAGGTGCGCGCCGCCCAGGGCTTCCAGCGCCGCGAAACCCGCGCCCTGCAGCGTGCGTTCAGCCTTGATCCTGCCGGCCGCTTCGAGCACCAGACCGAATTCTTCGACGTTCACCGTCGCCGGTCCTACCAGGTCTAGGTCGGCCTTCTCGCCAAACAACAAATCGAGCGGTCCTTCGCCGGCCAGCCGCAGATTCAATTTTCCGCCGTCCTTGGGCGGCTTGCCGCCGAGATCCTGCGGCAACGCAACGCCGTCCAGTTGGATGCGCCCCGAAGGGCGGCCTTCGATGCGGCCGCTCTGCAAGCGCCCTTGATCGTCGAAATCCATGCGCGCGCGCTCGCCCTGGAACTCGTTCCCAGGCATGCTCCACTGCACGTGGCCCTCGGCCGAGGCGGTTCTGGGAATGAAGCCTCCGCCGGCTTCGGGCACGCGGCCTTCGATGCGAACCAGGTCGGCTTCGAGCGTGAGTTCTTCGCCGGAGCTCCAGGTCAAGCGCGCCGAGTCGCGGGCGACGATTTCCGCGCCTTGCGGCCCCAGATCGTCGCGCGGCAACAAGCTCCAACTGCCTTGGCACGCAAAGCGCGCCTTCGTGCCATCCGGAAAGTCGACCACCGCCGTGACGTCCTTGGTGATGGTCAATTCTTGCGCGGGGCCCGCCGCCAGCAACAATCCTTGGCCCTCGACGGTCAGGCCGTTGCCCTTGGCGGTGACCCGCGAGTCGGACGTAAAACGCCGTTCGGATTCCTTGCCCTTGAGCTCCGCCACTTCGAGTTTCAGTGGAGCGAAGCGCGGGTCTTCGAGCAACGTGACTCGGACGTCGCGCAGCACGTTTTCGAAATTGGAATCGAACTCGAGGCCGGCGGTCGTGGATTTCAGGCGCGTGGTCCAGTTGCTGGCGCGCATGTCGCGCAGCAACGTGCTCGTGGTCGGGTCGAAGTACTCGACCAGCGCTTGGCGCAGCTCGTAGTTGCCATTGCCCAGCGGCACGGTGTCCTCGGAGCGCACGTGCGAATGGGCCTCGAAACGACCGGGCGAGACCTCGGTCTTGTCCACGAAGTCGATCGGCCCCGAAACGAGCACTTGGGTTTCCACTTGCCCAGCGGCTGTCACAGGCACGAAGCCCTGCGACGATCCTGCGTCGCCGGAAGCTTCTGTTCCGCTCTGGCCGTTCGCCGCCGCCTGCGGTGAAGGCTCTACTTGCGGCGCAGGGTTCACACGAGGTTCGCCGCCGGGCGCTCGAGCCTCGCTCGGGCGTCCATCGCCTTCCACGGCCGGGGCGCTTGGCGTTCGGACCCCCGCACTGCGGGAATCGAACCACAGCAGCACCCCCAGCAGCAGCGCGAAGAGGATCAGGAACGCGAGCAAGCGCTTCATCGAGCGTGATCGTCGACGATCGCCGCCCAACGCTGGCGCGCTTGAAGCAGCGCTTCCGACAGCTCGCGAACCGCGCCATCGCCGCCCTTGGCTAGTAGCACCCAGTGCGCGTGCGCCTTGACTTCGCTGCGAGCGTTCGCGGGAGCGACGAAGACACTGGCGCGGCGCGCCAAGCGCAAGTCGGGAAGATCGTCACCGATCGCCACGGTGTGCTCGATTTCGATACCCAGGCGCGCTTGGACTTCGCTGAGCACGCGCGTCTTGTCGGCTACGCCCAAGTGCAGTTCCAAGATGCCCAGATCCTGCCCGCGCGCGCGCGCAGCCGGACTCGCGCGCCCGCTGATCCAGGCCACGGCGATGTTTTCGCGAGCAAGCTGCTTGAGCGCGAAGCCGTCTTGGATCGAGAAACGCAGCGCTTCACCTTCGGCTGCCGTCCATACGTGGCCGTCCGTGAGCGTGCCGTCGACGTCCAGGACCAGCAGCTTGGCGGCTGCCAGCCGGTCATGCAGGGCGGGGGGGTACGCCGGCGCCGCGCTGCCGGCCCTGTTGGCACTGCTGGAAGGGCTGGCCATGGGTCCTAGTAGTGCGTATCCAGCAGATCTTGCACGTCGATCAGTCCCACGGGGCGGCCGTGTTCGTCGACGACCGGCAATTGGTCGATGCGGTATTCGTGCAGCAAGCGTTCGGCTTCGCCGACCAGCACTTCGGCGCGCACGCACTTGGGGCCGCGCACCATGACCGCGTCGATCGACTCCTCGCGGCCCAGCTGTCCGCGCTCGTCGAGCAAACGGCGCAGGTCTCCATCGGTGAAGATGCCCACGAGCAGTCCCTGCGCATCGACCACGAAGGCGCATCCTGGTCGGCCGGGCGTGCGCGTCATGACGCGAAACACCTCGTGTAGCGGGGCGCCCTTGCCAACCAGCGGCAACTCCTCGCCCTGGCGCATGATTTCGCCGACGTGGAGCAGCTTGCGTCCCAGGGACCCGGCCGGATGGTAGAGCGCGTAGTCTTCGCGGCTGAAGCTGCGCTCCGAAACCAGGGTCATGGCCAGCGCGTCGCCCAGGACCAGCATGGCCGTGGTGCTGGCGGTAGGAGCCAGCCCGAGCGGGCAGGCCTCGTCCACGCTTCCGATCTCGAGTACCACGTCGCACATCAGCGCCAAGTTGGACTGCGCTGCGCCTGTGATGCCGATCACGGCCGCGCCGATCTTGCGCGCGGGGGGGATCATGCGCAGCAGTTCGACGGACTCGCCGGAGTTGGAAAGCGCCAGCAGCGTGTCCCCTTTGCGAATGCGGCCCAAGTCTCCGTGCACGGCCTCCGCCGGGTGCAAGAAAATCGATTCCGTACCCGTCGAGGCGAAGGTCGCCGAAACCTTTTGGCCCACCAAGCCGGCCTTGCCCATGCCGCACACGACGACCTTGCCCGGGCGGCCCAGGATCAAGTCCAGCGCCCGCGAGAAGCGCGCGTCGAGCAGGTGCTCCAAACCGGCGATGGTGCGGGCCTCGGCGCGGATCACGCGCCGCGCTTCGCGCAGGCGTTTTTCGAGGCGCTCAGGGTCTGCGGGCGGCATGGAGGGTATCGGAAATGGGCTCTCGCCCGTTGCCTTCTGCTTGCGCCACTGGGAGCTCATGACAACGGTTCACACCTCGTGCTCTGCCAGGGCCAGGCGGCCCGAAAGTGAGTTCGCCTTGGTGCCGCCGGACGGCGGTCAGACTGGACTCGCGGATTCTAGGCGCCCTTCCGCGCGCTGCAAGCGAAGTTGCTCGGCCTTGTGTGCTATAAGGCGGCAACGCACGCGGAAAACGATACTCCGCTCGAAGCGCCCTTGGGACCTCCCCTGAACCTGTTTTCCGCGATTCCACCCGGCCAGTGCGCCACCCTGCTCGCCTGCGCGGCGCCTGCCCTATTGCCGGCGGCCCAAACGGCCCCGCAATACAGCCCGATCACGCTGGTGTTCGTGATTTCCTTCCTGGTGATCTCGCTGGGCATTCACGAGGCCGCGCACGCCTGGATGGCCGCCCTGCGCGGTGACACGACCGCGCGCGATTTGGGGCGCATGACGCTCAACCCGATCGCCCACATCGACCCGTTCTTGACGATCCTGTTG
>JAKFYL010000277.1 GCA_021730845.1 Planctomycetota bacterium
CTGCAACCCCAGTCCCCGCCTAGGCGCGGGAACCCTCGCGGGCAAGGCCCATGCCGCGCCTTAGGGGGCCCGCCTGTTCCGGCCACCATTGCTTGGCGCTTCGCGCCAGCTACTTCCCATAGCTACGTCCCTTGAGCAACCACTACGACCATCGCGCGATCGAAACCCGCTGGCAAGCGGCCTGGCGCGAGCAGGACCTCTTCCGCGCCCGCAATCCAGGCACTCCCGGCTTCGACCCGAAGGTGAAGAAGTACTACGCCCTGGACATGTTTCCCTACCCCTCGGGTTCGGGACTGCACGTCGGTCACGCGGTGGGCTACATCGGCAGCGACGTGGTCACGCGACAAAAGCGCATGCAGGGCTACAACGTTTTGCACCCCATGGGCTGGGACGCTTTCGGGTTGCCGGCTGAGCAGTACGCCATCCAGACCGGCCGGCATCCGCGCCAGACCACGGCCGAGAACACCGCCAACTTCAAACGTCAGCTAGAGCGCATCGGATTGTCCTTCGATTGGTCGCGCGAGATCGACACCTCGGACGTGCGCACGTACCGCTGGACCCAATGGATCTTCGCGCGGCTGTTCGACCTGGGGCTGGCCTACCAGGCCGAAGCAGCGGTGTGGTGGTGCGAAGAACTCAAGACCGTGCTGGCCAACGAGGAAGTGATCAACGGGCGCTCGGAGCGCGGCAATCACTTGTGCGTGCGGCGACCGCTCAAGCAGTGGATGCTGCGCATCACGGCCTACGCCGAGCGTCTGCTCGACGACCTCGACGATCTGGATTGGCCGGAGCCCATCAAGTTGCAGCAGCGCGAGTGGATCGGGCGCTCGGAAGGCGCCGAGATCCACTTTCCCCTGGAAAACTCGGCGCACAAGATCACGGTCTTCACCACGCGTCCTGACACGTTGTTCGGCGCCACGTTCCTCGTGTTGGCGCCCGAGCATCCGCTGGTGGCCGAGCTGTGCCCGCCGTCGCACACAGCCGCCGTGCAGACCTACGTGCAGGAGTCCGCGCGCAAGTCGGAACTCGAGCGCACCGACCTAGCCAAAGCCAAGACCGGCGTGTTCACCGGTGCTTACGCCGTGCACCCGGCCTTCGAAGCCGGAGATCCGCGGCGCAAGATCCCCATTTGGATCGCAGACTACGTGCTGGCCCAGTACGGGTTCGGCGCCGTCATGGCCGTCCCTGGCCAGGACCAGCGCGACTACGACTTCGCGCGCACCTACGGCTTGCCGATCGTGCGCACGGTCGAGCCGCCCGGCGATTTCTCCGGCGAGGCTTACGCCGGTGCGGGACGCATGATTCACAGCGCTTGGCTCGACGGACTGGATACGGAAGCCGCCAAGCGCAAGACCATCGACTGGCTGATTGCCACCCAGGCCGGGTGCGCGCGCGTGACCTACAAATTGCGCGACTGGTTGTTCTCGCGCCAGCGCTACTGGGGCGAGCCGTTTCCGCTCTTGCACCTGGAGGACGGCAGCGTGGTGCGCGTGCCCGACTCGGACCTGCCCGTGACCTTGCCGGACATGCAGGATTTCCGACCTGCCCCCGACGGCTCCTCGCCTTTGGCGCGCGCCAAGGACTGGCTGCAAGCACGCGATCCCAAGCGCGGCCGGCCCGCGCGCCGCGATACAGACACCATGCCCGGTTGGGCCGGCTCCTGCTGGTACTGGTTGCGCTTCATGGACCCCAGCAACGAACGCGAGCCTTTCTCGGCCGAGGCCGAGCGCTACTGGGGCCCGGTCGATTTGTACGTGGGCGGCGCGGCGCACGCGGTCATGCACCTCTTGTACGCGCGTTTTTGGCACAAGGTGCTGTTCGATTTGGGACTGGTGCACACCAAGGAGCCGTTCGCGCGCTTGTTCAACCAGGGGCTGATCACGGCCCATGCCTACCAAGATGCCAGCGGCCGCTTGGTGCCCTCCGACGAGGTCGTGGCCCACGCGCAAGGCTTCCAGCGTAGGAGTGACGGCGCGCCCTTGGAGCAGATCGTGACCAAGATGGCCAAGTCGCTCAAGAACGTCGTCAATCCCGACCAAATCATCGACGAACACGGGGCCGACACACTGCGCGTGTACGAAATGTTCATGGGCCCCTTGGCCGACTCCAAGCCCTGGAACACGCGCGACTTGGCCGGCAGCCAGCGCTTCCTCGAGCGCGTGTGGCGCATGTTCGTCGACGAGGCATCCCCAAACCCGCTGCGCCCTGGTTTGCGCGTCGATCAACAGTCCGCAACTTTGGAAGGACCCAGTCTGGAACTCGAGAAGGCCTTGCAGCGCGCCCTGCAGCGCGTCGACGATTCCTTCAAGGCCTTGAATTTCAACACCGCCATAGCGGCGCTGATGGGCTTTGTGAACGAAGTCACCAAGCGCGAAGGAGCGTTGACACGCTCCCAGGCCGAACGCTTCTTGCTGGCGCTGGCACCGATCGCTCCGCACGTGTGCGAAGAGCTGTGGCAGCGGCTTGGCAACCAGGGCAGCATTTGCCTAGCTCCCTGGCCCAAGGTCGATGCGCGTTACTTGATCGACGACGAAGTCGAACTTGCGGTGCAAGTCAACGGCCGCGTGCGCGCGCGGGTCAAGGTCGCGCGCGAGGCCACGGGGGTGGAGGTCGAGCAGGCTGCGCTGCAAGCGGCCGGAACTTGGGCCGAGGGCAAGATCGTCGTGCGCACCGTGGTCGTTCCCGGCAAGCTGGTCAACCTGATCGTGCAGTAAGAGCATGCGTGCGGGTCCGTTGCAGCGCTTTGCGACCAGCGCCTCGATTCTGTTCGCAGTCGCTCTGCTGCTGCGCGTGGCGGCCAGTGCTGTGCTGGATGCGCCCCGTCTGGCGCAAGCGGGCGTGGCGTTCGATTTCGGCGCCGAGGCCGCGTGTCTGGCGGATTCGATCCATCGCCACGGTCAATTCGGCGATCCTTGGGGCCACGGCACGGGGCCCAGCAGCTGGCTGACCCCGCCCTATCCCGCGCTGGTGGCGATGTGCTTGGAGCTGGGCGGTGGCATCACGCGCGCCAGCGCCTGGTGGCTGTTCTGCATGCAGGCGGTTCTCTCGGCCCTGACGGCCGTGGTCTTGGTGCGACTGGGCCAACGAGTCGCGTGCCAGGCAGCCGGCTGGGTCGCCGGTTGGGCCTGGGCCTTGTATCCGGTTGCGATCTGGAACGCGGCCCATGTGGTTTGGGATACGACGCTGGTGGCTCTGGCGATGGTGCTGTTTGCTTGGCAATTGCTGAGCGCTCCTTCCCGCACGAGCGTCCAGCGTGAGCTCGGCTTAGGTCTAGGGCTAGGTTTGGCTGCATTCGTCAATCCCGCGCCGCTAGCCTTTGGTCCGGCGATCCTGCTCGTGCTTTGGCGACGCGATCCCACGCCGAGTCGTTTCGTGCGCTCGGCCTTGCTGCTGGGAGTTGGAACCTTGCTTGTCGTGGCACCATGGATGCTGCGCAACCAGCGCGTGCTCGGCGCAGCAACCCTGCGGCCGAATTTCGGCGTAGAATTGCGCATTGGCAACCACGACGAAGCCACCGGTCACCCGGTGCCGTTTCGCTACCACCCTTCCCACATTCCAGAGGAACTGGCCAAGTACAAGGCCCTGGGAGAGGTGGAATACGCGCGCGAAAACTCGCAGCGTGCCTGGCACTGGATACGCGAGCACCCCGGGAGCTTCTTGCGACTTTCGCTGCAGCGCACGATGCTGTTTTGGGTTGGAGACTTGCCACTGATCGACGAGCGCAAGGCCGAAGGAGGCTCGATCGAACCCGCCGGCGATTGGAACAGTTGGCTCAAGTGGATCGCCTTCGCGGGCCTGGGCCTGTGTGCTTGGATTGGGCTCGGCGCCAAATCCGTGAGCGCCGCGGCGCGCGGTTACTTGGCCTGGGGCATGGTTGCGTTTACGCTTCCCTACAGCATCACCCACGTCTCCGAACGCTACCGCTTTCCCATTGACCCCTTGCTGGTACTTGTGGCCAGCGCCTGGATCGTGGCGTGCTTTCGCTCGCTGCAGGCAAAGACCACTCGCCCCCCAGATTCCAAAGGCGGCTCGACGCCGCCAGCACCATGGCCGTGAACCGATTCGCACTTCGATCCGGGTCTCGACGGGCAGCGAGCCGCTGCCCGCGCCTAGCCCTAGCCGCGCTCGCGTTCCTTGGCGCCGCAGGCTGTTCCAAGGAGAAACCGGCGCCTCAGGCGCCGATCCAGGCCCAGCTGCCCGCGCCTGCCGCGACAGGTACCAGCCAGTCGCCCAAGTCTGCTGAGCCCGCAGCCTCGGTCGCGCCGACGCCGGGAGCCGCTGCGAGCGCTGCGACCGGGAGCCTTTCGGGCACCGTGTTTTTCGATGGCAAAGCGCCCGAGCGCAAGCCCATCGCCGTGAGCAGTCTGCCGGGCTGCAATCACGAAGGCGAACTCTTGACCGAGCAGTACATCGTGCAAGCCGGGCGCTTGGCGAACGCTTTCGTGTATGTGAAGAAGCTGCCCAGTCATGTCGTGGTGCCGCCGCTTCCCAGTGAACCGGTGGTGCTCGATCAGAAAGGATGTCAGTACGTGCCGCACGTGGTCGGCGTGCGCGTTGGGCAGACGCTGCTGGTCAAGAACAGCGATGGCATCAACCACAATGTCAAAGTCGATCCGCGCACGGCCAAGAACTCGGACAAGCTAGGCATGAACAAGATGCAGCCGCCGAACACGGCTGCGTTCGAACTGGTTTTCGAGCAAGCCGAGGTCCTGGTGCCGTTCGGTTGCACGCTGCACCCGCACATGAATGCGCATGTGGGCGTCGTCGATCACCCCTTTTTCGCCATTTCGGACGCCCAAGGCGTCTTTCGAATCGATGGGCTCCCGGCAGGAAGCTACGAGCTGGAAGTGGTCCACGAGCAGGCCGGCAAGCGCACCGTGAGCGTGGAATTGGGCGTTTCTGCGCCCCAAAGCGTGGAAGTTCGCTTCGGCAAGGGCTAGCCGCGTTGACAAGGCCCTCGGGCCTGGATCATAGTCGACAGGTCGCCGCTCCCCGCGGCGGCCAGGTTCCAATGCGAACCTGCCCTCTGTCGTATCGGCTACTCCTATGGTGCACCTCTTGGCGCTCGACCTCGTCCCCGCAGATTGGCCTCAGCTTTCCCTGCGCTGGTTTCACTTCGTGGCTGGCGTCTTGTGGATCGGCCTGTTGTATTTCTTCAACTGGGTCAACGCAGGCTTTGCGCCGACCATGGACGCCGAGACCAAGAAAAAGGTCGTGCCCGAGCTCATGCCCCGCGCGCTGTTCTGGTTTCGCTGGGGCGCGGCCATCACCTGGTTGACGGGTGTCATGCTGGCCTTCTTGCTGTACTACCACGGACCGTTCTTGCTCAAGACGGGTGCCAAGGCCAGCGCCAAGGATTGGTTGCCCGCCTTCCTGGGACTGTTCGTGGGCTTCTTGATCTACGACCAGTTGGCCAAGCTCCTGTCCAAGAGCGCCGACCTGGCGTACTTGGTGTGGGCTGCGCTGACGGTGGGCTTTGGTTGCTACTTGTTCGGCGCCCTGGGCTACTCGCACCGCGCCACGTTCATCCACATCGGCGCCATGTTCGGCACGGCCATGGCGGCCAACGTGTGGATGCGCATCTGGCCCGCGCAGCGGCGCATCATCACGGCCGTCAAGTCCGGGCAAGCCCCCGATCCCAAGGATCCGGCCATGGCAACTCTGCGCTCGCGGCACAATACGTTCATGTCCGTACCGCTGTTTCTGGCCATGGTCTCGGTCGACCAGCCCGGCATGCACCTGGACCAGTGGGAATACATGTGGGCCGGTGCCATGTTGATCGGCTTCGGCTTGGTCTGGTGGATTTACAAGCAAGTGCCCAAAGTCAAAGGCTTCTAGTCTCTAAGGACTTGCCGATCGCACAGCGGGCGGAGCCAAGGGGCTTCGCCCGCTGTTTTTTCTAGCTGCGTGTGGATCGGGCCGAGATTCGCTCGTCCTTGGAGCAAGCGCTCGACTAGCGCCCCAAGGTCTGCTCAGCTTCGAGTTGCCATGTACCTTCGCCGCGGCGTGCTCGAACTCGCCCTCGAGCCAAAGCCGGTTCGAGCACGATCGACCCGCTCTCCTTGCTCGGTGTGCGGTACTCGATCTTCGTCAGGCGGCTCCCGGCCAGCCCAGCGTGCACGGCGCCGGCGCTGGCACCGAAATACGAAATCTCCGGTCCCGCTTCGCGCAGCAGCACGCGCCCGTCGTCGAGCACCAGGCGCAGCACGGAATCCGGCGGAAAGCCTTCGATCACCACCGCGGCGCCTTTGTCCAAGCGATTTTCGAGCAGGATCGCCGGCCCTCCGCACTGGGTGACCAAAAGATCCAGGTCCAGGTCGCCGTCGATATCGCCGCTGTACAAGCCGCGCGCAACCAGGGGGCGTTGGCGCAGGTCGCCGGCCTCTGCGCGCAGTTCCACGAAGCGCTTGTTCTTGTTTTCGAACAGTTGCGCGAACTGCGCGTGGGTCTTGCCGTCGTGGGTCAGGTGGATGTTGTCGATGATGTGGCCGTTGACGACCGCCAAGTCCAAATCGCTGTCGTGGTCGAAATCCGCGAGCACGGTTCCAAAACCGACCCACGGCAAACTGGCCGCTTCCAATCCCACGGCCAGCGTCGCGTCGCGAAAGACTAGTGGCCGCTTTTGCTCGTACAGCGTATTGGACTCGTCGTCGAAATTGGTCACGAACAAATCCAAGTCCAGGTCGGAATCGAAATCGCCGGTCGCCAGCCCCATGCCGGCTTCCGTGGCGCCGCGCTCGTCGACGCCCGTCCCCGAAAGCAAGGTGGCATCGCGAAACGTGCCGTTGCCCAAGTTCTCCCACAGCCGGTTTTCGACGCTGTCGTTGGCTGTGTACACGTCCAGGTCGCCATCGCCGTCGAAGTCGCAAGCCACGACGCCCAGCCCCTTGCCCGAGGAAGCCTGGAGTCCGGCGGCTTTGGTCGCCTCCTCGAAGGTGCCGTCGCCGCGGTTCTTGAAAAAGCGATCAGGCAAGCCTTCGTAGGCATCCGGGTGGCAAGCCGAGCGCCAGCCCGGCTCGCGCCCGCCGCACCACAATGGCTTGGAGTAGTCGACCTGCACGTAGCCGGTCACGTACAGGTCGAGATCCCCGTCTCCATCGGCATCGAAGAAGGTGGCTGCGCTGGTCCAGCGCTCGTCGCCCAGGCCGCTGGCGCGAGTCTGATCGGCAAAGGCCAAAGCGCCATCTCCCGCCAAGAGCACGTCCGGTCCCAGGTTGGTGACGTACAGATCGAGATTGCCATCGCCGTGCACATCGCCGACCGCAACGCCCATGCCGTAGCCGGTGTGAGCCCCGTCCTTGCTGTTCTTCGTGACGTCGACGAAGCGTGCCTGCTTGTCCTGTGCGAGTTGATTGCGAAACGTCCGGTTGGGGGGCAAGGGCCCTGGAGGATCGACGAAAGTGCCCGGAGTCTTGCCGGCCAGGCGCATGGGGCCGCCCTGCACGAGATAGATGTCCAGGTCGCCGTCGTTGTCGAAATCCGCCAGCGCCGCGCCGGCCCCCATGGTCTCCGGCAAGTGCTTTTCCGGCGTCAAGCCGGCGTCATGGGTGAAATCCAGGCCCCAGGCTTGGGTCACGTCCGCGAACCACACGCGCGTGCGTTGGGGGGCGGGCTCGCTCGCTTGGTTGGCCGCGACTTGTTTCGTTCCGGTTTCTTGGCGTCGCGCCGCAGCGCCGGCGGGGAGTGGGGGAGCCTGCTCCTTGGAGCAGGCGCACGCTAGCACGCTCACGAGGACCGCGCGCGCGACCCTTCGCCAAGCTGCGCGGCTGGGTGACCCCCTGGCGTGCACGGCCTTCACTGCTTTTCGCCGCCCTTGGTGTACTGCGCCCGCGCGGCCTCGATGCGGCTGGCGATTTGCTTGTCTTCCGGGCGCATTTCACGGGCGCGATAAAAGCGCTGCACGGCGTCGATGCCGCGGCCGGCGGCCAGCAGCAAATCGCCGCTGCGCACGAACAGCGCCGCGTCCGGCCGGCGCGCGGCGGCCTTTTCGAGCACGAGGACGGCAGCGTCCACGTCCTTGAACTCCTCCGCGAGCAAGCGTGCGTGGCGCAGGGCGACAGGCGTGATCTGTTCATCCACCGCCAAACTTTGAGCTTGCTCGAAGTGCTCGCGCGCCCGATCCTTGCGGCCCAGGTTGCGCTCGGCTTCGGCGAGTTGGGCCACGTTCGGAGCGTGCAGCGGCGCCAAGTCGACTCCGCGGCGCGCGAAGTCCAGTTGATCGAGCTTTTTGACCAGCTCGCGATGGGCCTCGAGGTTCTTGAGTCCCTGCTCCTGTTCTCCCGACTCGACCTGCGCGCGCCCCAAACCGTACAGCGCTTGGCCGTGGAAAGGGTCCTTGGCGAGCACGGCCTGGTATTCCAGGATCGCGGCCGCGAAATTTCCCGCGCGCGCTTCTTTGGCGCCGCGCAGCACGCGCACTGCCGGGTGCTCTGCTCCCGCGACTTGCGCCATCTGTTCGACGGTCCGGTCGGCTTCCTCCTGGCGGCCCAGGCGCTCGAAGGCGGCTTGGCGCATCTGCAACTGCTCGAAATCGCTTTGGCCAAGGAGCTCGAGGGACTCCTCGAAGCGATGCAAGAAGAACAGCAGCCGCCCACGCAAGGGACCAGCCGTGGCGTCAAGGCCCGCCGCATGGTCCAGGGCCTGCTGGTACCAATGCACCTCGAGCTCGCGCTCGACCAGCGAACGCCGCAGAGCCGCATCCCCCGGCCGCCGCTCCAGTTCGCTGGCCTGGGCTTGGATGGCCGCCGCGCGCTGGCCGGATTTCCACAGCGCGTCGAAGTCGACGGCGGCGGCTTGCAGGGGCAAGGACCACAGTCCGAGCACGAGGCTGGGCGCGAGCCCAGCCCTGTGTCCGGGCGTCAGCCACGCGGCGGCGGATCGGAACATAGATCCAAGATCCTAGCGCACCCTGCGCACGGGGCCACTTGGGTTCCAAGTCAGCAATCTGTTGCACTCGGCCCCCGCGGCGGGCGACGATGTGCCGCCTACCAGTTGCACCCGTAGCTCAATTGGACAGAGCATCGGTCTTCGGAACCGAGGGTTGGGGGTTCGAGTCCCTCCGGGTGTACCCTTCGCTCGGTCGTGAGCGGTCCTTGGTGCGTGGCCGATCGCGCGTGGCCGATCGCGCGTAAATTTGCGGGTCGACTTGGCCGGCGCGTTTTTCTAAGACTTGCGGACCTCCCATGGCCAACTACGCCCGTTTCGCCAGCGTGTACGACCAGGACGCGCACCGCGCCGTCGCAGAAGAATTTCACGCGACCTTGCTTGCGACGCTAGGCCTCAGGGCGCGCGTGTCGCGAGCCATGGACCTTGGTTGCGGCAGCGGCCTCTTGACGATGCGCCTGGCTGCGCACGCACGAGAAGTGCTAGGGCTGGATCTGTCGGAAGCCATGCTGAAGATCGCGCGCGAGCGTTGCCGGCGCCTTGGCGCACGCGTGAGCTTTCGCAAAGCGGATCTAACCAAGCCCCTGCGCGTCACGGGCTACGAACTGGCGACCGCCAGCGGCGAAGTCGTCAATCACATCTTGTCTCCCAAGCAACTCAGGCGCGTCCTAGTCAACGTGCACGCCGCGCTGGCGCCGGGTGGCGTATTCGCCTTCGATAGCCCGACCAAGTCGTGCTACGAGCTGGATTGGAACGACCGCGAATACGGCCTGCACTCGCCCCAGGGCGATCTGATGATGGAGTGCACTTTCGATGCCAAAAAGAGGCTAGCCAGCGCGCGCATGACCAGCTACACCCGCCAGAAGAACGGTCTGTACAAGAAGAGCTCCACGCTCCTGCGCGAACGCTACTACCCCGACCAAGACCTGCGCGCCATGCTTCGGGGCGCCGGCTTTCGCAAGATCCAACGCGTCTTGTGGAGCCCCTGGCCCGAACAACTGGGCCAGCAACCCATGGACCGCTCGATGTGGCTCGCCAGCGCCTGATGCATTAGGAGGCGAATCAACCTGCGCTGGTTGGTTGGTATGCGGAGCTACTTGGCCAGCCGATTCAAGGCTGCGGGTCCGCCGTACATTTCGATCGTTCTACGGCAGCTCGCACGCACCTGGGGGTCGGCACGGGCGTTGTGGAGATCGACTAGCGCGTCCACCACCTTGGCCTTTTCCGAGTCCAGCACGCCGTGGCTCAGTCCCCACAGGGCTCGGCCAGAATTGTTGTGATCCGGATCGGTCAAGATGCGAATCAATGCATCGACGACCGCCGGGCCTTTGTCGGCGAATGTCGAAAGACCAAAGTAGATTGCGTCATGGCGGACTTCGCGATCTGGGCTGCGCTCGAGTTCGAGCATGCGCGCTTCCAAGCGCGGGCCAACTTTCGCGCCCCACATGCCGTTGACGCCTTGCCTGCTTTCGCCCTTCTCGAAATCGGCGATGTACTCCAGGGCGATGTCTTCGGATCGGCCGGTGATCGCTCCGCCGCCGAAAAGGTGCATGAGGTGCAGAACGGAAGAGTCGAGCCCCTGTCGATCGCGTTCCCAAGCCGCATGCACGAGCGCTAAGTCCGCGGGCGCAGACTCCGTATTGAACAAGGCATACATCGCGGCCCGGAGGGGCGGGCCCTTAGCCGTTTGCGCAAATGGCAACACGAGGTCTCGGAAGGGGTGTTTGTCGTATTCGACGTCGCCGCAGCTTTGAAGGGCCATCAGCGCTGCGTGCTGAGCGATTGCGTCGCCGCCCTGCAGCGCCAATCGAACCTCACCCAACGCGAGTTCCCGGCGCCTGGCGGCATCCGGTCCTAGCGCGCGGATCTCTTCGACCCAGGGTTTGGATCGTTCGTAAGCTACAGCCTCAGGGGTGGGAGCCGGCTTTTCGATCGGCGGGCTTGCCATCACTCGCAATGCCCTAACTTCTCGGTCCAATGTCGAGCTCACACGCTGGATATCCACCAGTAGAGCCAAGTCTTCTGGTTTGGGCTGTAGGGTCGCTGCGCGCACCTTTTGCAACTTGGCGACCGCATTCTTCAAATCCTCGAGCGCGCTTTCGAGCGTAGCCTCCTCGGTCTTGGCTGCCGGCGCTGGCACGGCTTGGCGCACGCCGGGCTCCTCAGCGCGTGGACTGCTCTGCGCGCCAGTGTTCGAGGATGTGAGCAGTGCAAGGAACAGTGCGAGTTGCAGCATGGCGACACACTCCGTGATTGGGAGATGATTCCAGGGACCGCGGGCAAGTGGCGGCCGCGTTCCCAGAGACACGCGAACGCATGCGTCACGATAGCATCGTCCAGCTATTTCTGGAACGCGCACGGCTCACCGAGCTGGGCCGATGCGGGCCAAACCACGCTCTGGTCGCGCTAGCGGCCGAAGGTGGGCCCTGTCCAGCGGCAAGGAACTCGTTCACACTAGCCTCAAGGCCACGACCACCGACACTCCAGTCTTTCGAACCAAGGATAGCCATGCCGCCTCCCGAACACGTACTCAACAATGCGATCGAAGCCTTGCGACAAGTTCAACTGGAATCGTTCACGGCTACGCCCTCCAGTCTTGCCCCTTTTGGTCAAGCAGAACTTCGTTGGCGCGTGAAGGCCCCAACGGGAATACAAATCAAGCTCGACGGGCGAGCCGTCGCGCGCAGTGGTTCGCAAATCGTTCGCCCCACACAGACGCGCACCTTCAAACTCACGGCTCACTCCGTAGGGGTGAGTTCC
>JAKFYL010000150.1 GCA_021730845.1 Planctomycetota bacterium
GGGTCGCAAGCTGGCGCGCACTTTGACCGAGCAGGCAGCCGAACAGAGTTCCGAGAGCTCCTAGGTCTTGGCGGGCTGCCGGCCGCCGCCCGGCAGTTTCTTCTCGAGCTTGGCCCAGCTGTCCTTGAGCGTCACGATGCGTCCAAACACGGGCCGTCCGGGCCTAGAATCAACCACGTCGGCGATGAAGTACCCAAGGCGCTCGAATTGCCAGCGACTCCCCGGCTGTGCCTCTGCCAGGGACGGTTCGAGCTGGGCTGCGGTGATCGACTCCAAGGAGTTTGGATTGAGAAACGCTTTGTAGTCGCCATCGCCAGCTGCGCTCTCAGGGTGCGACTCGCCAAACAAGTGGTCGTACAATCGTACGTGAGCGCTCACCGCGCTGGCGCAGGCCACCCAATGCAGCGTTCCTTTCACCTTGCGGCCATCGGGGGAGTCGCCGCCCCGAGTAGCCGGATCGTACGTGCAAACCAGGTGCGTGATTTCGCCCGTTGCAGGGTCGCGCACGGCGCGTTGGCAGGTGACATAGTAGGCGTAGCGCAGTCGCACTTCCTTGCCTGGCGCTAGGCGGAACCAATCCTTGGGCGCTTCGTCCTTGTAGTCGTCGCGCTCCACCCACACCTCCCGGCCGAAGGGAATCTGGCGCGAGCCGGCCGCAGGGTCTTCGGGGTTGTTTTGGGCCACCAAGGATTCCACTTGGTCCTGGGGATAATTCTCGATCACCACTTTGAGCGGGCGCAGCACAGCCATGGCGCGCGGCGCGCTGCGGTTCAGGTCGTCGCGCAGCGCGTTTTCCAGCAACACGCGATCGACCGTGCTGTTGAACTTGGCCACTCCGATTTGCTCGCAAAAGCGTCGAATGGCGGCCGGGGTGAAGCCCCGGCGCCTCAGGCCGCTCAAGGTCGGCATGCGCGGATCGTCCCAGCCGGCGACGTGTTTTTCCTGCACCAGCTCCAGCAGCTTGCGCTTGGAGAGCACGGTGTAAGTCAGGTTGAGACGTGCAAACTCGATCTGGCGCGGCGGCGCGCGATCCTGATGCGGCAGGCGGTCGATGGCTTTGAGGAACCACTCGTACAGCGGCCGGTGGTTCTCGAATTCCAGCGTGCAAATCGAATGCGTGATGCCTTCGATGGCATCCGAGAGCCCATGCGCCCAATCGTACGTCGGGTAGATGCACCAGCTCGCGCCCGTGCGGTGGTGCGCACTGTGCAGGATGCGATACATGACCGGATCGCGCATGTTCATGTTGGGCGAGCCCATGTCGATCTTGGCTCGCAGGGTGCGCGCCCCTTCGGGAAACTCACCTTGGCGCATGCGTTCGAGCAAATCCAGATTGACTTTTGCGCTGCGCTCGCGAAAGGGACTGGGACTGCCGGGGCCGGTCAAGGATCCGCGCGTCCGGCGCATTTCTTCTCCGGTTTGGTCGCATACAAAGGCGAGATTCTTGCGCACCAGCTGTTTGGCATACTCGAACAGCTGCTCGAAGTACTGGGACGCGTAGCGCACTTCGCCGGACCAGGCGAACCCTAGCCAGCGCACGTCTTCTTGGATCGATTCGACGTATTCGGTTTCTTCCTTGGTCGGGTTGGTGTCGTCGAAGCGCAGATGGCACTGGCCGCCGAATTCCTGGGCGATGCCGAAATTCAAGCAGATGGACTTGGCGTGACCGATGTGCAGGTAGCCGTTGGGTTCGGGGGGAAAGCGTGTGATTACACGGCCGCCGTCGACGCCGCTGGCGCGATCCGCGGCCACGCGTTCCCGCACGAAGTCCATGTGTTCGCCGCGCGGCGCGGCTCCGGGCAGCTCCCCGGGGTGGGCCTCTGGCGTGGTCTTAGGCTCGGCGCGGGGCTGGTTACGATCGGGCTGCTTGGAATTCATGGGCCATGCCAGGGTGTCAGGTGGAATGCGGTCACTCTAGCTTGCGGCAAGTGGGACTCGCGCTCCAAGGTCCGCTCCAACCGGCTGCACAGGGGGTAAAGCCCTGGGACGTGTGCAGCTCGCTCACGCCGCTCTGGCTCCATAGGGCTCGCGCATTGTGCGCCCGCACTCCCCCACCTGCCAAGATCGTCAGACGACCTTGGGCACGTCGAATCATGCGCTCCAGGGTCACGGCCCCTTCCAAGGCAGTCCTGCATCCACCGCTGGAGAGCACGCGCCTGGCCCCCAGTTCCACCAGTTGGTCCACGGCCGCCAAGGGGTCGGCAGCTTGGTCGATGGCGCGGTGAAACGTGAATGGCAGGGGGGCGGCGGCGCGCAGCAGTTCCCGTGTGGCGAGCACGTCGACCGCATTTGCGGCGGACAAGACTCCCGCCACGATGCCGTCGGCTCCCCACTCGCGGAAGCAAACCGTGGCCTGCAGCATCGCCTCGAGTTCGCCCGGCTCGAGTTCGAAGTGACCAGTTCGGGGACGAACCATGCAAACCAGCGGCAGCTCGGTCATGGCCCTGGCTCGCTCGAACAGGTCCCGGCTGGGGCTGAGGCCATCTAGGTCCAGGCGCGTGCACAACTCGATACGGCTGCAGCCAACTTCCAGCGCGCGCTCCAGCGCCGGAATCGAATCCACGGCCACTTCCAGCACCGGGACGCCCCGCGTCTGGGTCACGGGCAACCCTGCAGCAGCGTGTCCATGCGGTGACGCAGGATTTCCAGATTCAAGGCCGCGTCCGCATCGTAGTGCGGAGACTGGGGCACGAGCAGATCGCGCACCTCCCAAGGATCATTTTCCAGATCGAACAGTTGTTCGCACAGCGGCAAGTCGCAACCCTGGGGTGCGGCAATCTGGCCGAAAGCGGCCTGCGGCTGGGTGCGGATGTATTTGAAGCGCTGATTGCGAATGGCGCGCTGCAAAGCCGGCGGTGGCGCACCCGGACGCTGTTCCTCTTCTGCGTGCGGGTCGAAATTGGGCAAGAACCGTTCGCTGAAATTCCAATTGCGACCGAACGGAGCGGCGGGGTCGACCAGCAGCGGCAAGAAGCTCAGGCCGTCCATCATCCCGCGTGGCTCGGCGCAGCCGAACCCCAAACTATCCAGATCGACCTGGGCCAGATCCATGATTGTCGCAAACACGTCCACGACGTGCACCAGGGCGTTGCTCGCGCGGCCTGGCGACGCGATCCAAGGCGCCGAAACGATCAGCGGCACACGCATGCCGCCCTCGTACACCGTGCCCTTGTCGCGCATGGGATCGAACGGCGGAAAAACCAAGTCGTAGAGCACGTTGTCCACGCGCTCGGTACCCGGCGTGCCATTGTCACCCAGCACGATCACGACCGTTTCTGCAAGCAAGTCGTTGGAAGCCAGGCAGTTCAACATGCGCCCAAGCTCCGTATCCGCTGCCTCGCACATGGCCTGGTAGTAAGGCGCGGGCGATTCCGCGGTCGGTACCTGGTTGGCCAGCGGAGGCACGGGCGGGATGTACAGGCCATCGGGCGGCCGGTGGTACGGCGAGTGGGAGGCGTGCAAAGCCACGTAACAAAACCACGGCCCCGACTGCCCACCGATCCAGTGCAGAGCTTCATTGACCGTATCCGTAGTTGCGTAGCGAAATTGCGTGGGCGAGGTGCACGCGCCCGGCAAGCTGGGCAGGCTGGTCGAACTGACGCACCCGCCTTGGGTGTACACCCATTTGGGGAACTGATCGTAAGCCGCGGCTGAAGGCAAATTCAGGGTCACTCCCGCCCAGGCGTCGAAGCCGCGCTCGATCGGCGCGCACTGGCCGGCCAAAGAGACCCAGTCCAGGTGCCACTTGCCGAACGCGCCGCTGGTGAATTTCGCCGACGAAAAATCGAGCAGCGCCGGCAACAGGACTTCCTCTGGCGAAAGCGGTCCCAGGAGCGGGTCGCCATCGAACAATGCGTCGCCGACTCCGTGGCGAAAGGGATAGCGCCCCGTGAGCAATGAGGCGCGCGTCGGCGAGCAAGATGGACACGCCCAGGCCTGCGTGAAGCGCACACCGCTGCTCGCGAGCTCGGACAGAGTGGGCATCTTCGGAGAAAACTGCGCCGCGCCGCGCTCGAATATGGACGTCTTGTCGATGCCAACGTCGTCGAGCAAGACAACCAGAATGTTGGGCGGCGAACTAGGCGGAGCACCTTGAGGCGGCACGCCCAACATCGTTCCCAACCAGAGCAATCCGCCGAGCGCGATCATGTCTGCAGCGCATGATACACCAGATGCTCCATATGGAAACGTGCGCGGCATGCAAACGCGCATGTGAAGAAAATGAGAAGCAGCGCCGCTAAAGTCCTAGATGGACTCCAGCGACGCCGCTTGACCGCGTCGTCCCATGCAGGACGGCTGCTTTGTTAGACGAGCGCCTTGAGGGTCTTGAGCGGGCGAACCTTCACGACATTGCGCGCGGGCTTGGCCTTGAACATGACCTCCTCTTTCGTAAACGGATTGATGCCCTTGCGAGCCTTCGTGGCCGGCTTGCGCACGACCATGACTTTCATCAGGCCCGCGACGTTGCAAACGCCGGGACCCGACTTGCCCAGGTCGGCGCCAAGCAACTTGGCCATGGTGTCGAATACGGAAACGACCTGCTTGCGCGAAAGGTCGGTGGTTTCCGCGATCGTGCGGTAGAACTCGCCCTTGCTGCGCGGCTTTCCAGCCGGCGAAATCTTGGACGCTTTGGCTTTGGTCTTGACCATCGTGAATTCGGTTTTTCTCTGTATTTGTAGGGGTCTGCGAGGGCCCACTGGCCCCCCGGTATGCTGGTCGTATCACAGCCCCCCGGGAGCGTTCAATCGCGGAATGGACGGAAATTCCAGTGCCGACGGGAACCTCGGTGGCTCGAATCGAGCTCGGCGTGGGTTGCGCTGGGGGTCACGAGCTAGCCAGAACCAGGGCCTGGTCGTGCTAGAATTGCAGTCATCCCCCCATGGCACAAGCCACAGCACCGACCGTCCCCTCCGCGCAAAAGCGCACCCATTGCCCCATTTGCGGCGCAAAGATCGTCCGCTCCGAGCTGTCGATTTGTGCGTATTGCGCCTCCCCGCTGGACCTTTTGGACAAGCGTCGGCCGGCGGATGACGACTCCCAGAAGCGCCTGGAGAAGATCCGCAATCACCCCGAGTTCGGCGAGGCCATGTCGTTCGAGCCTCACGACGGGGGCACCTTGCTGGCGGCTCAAACGCGACTGAAAGCGGCGGTCTGGCAGGCTCTGGTGGCCTTGGGGCTAGCGCTAGGTCTGTGGTTTCTAGCCCGCGGGGCAGACACACGGCCGGCGCCGTGGTCCTTTTTGCCCTTGGGACTGTTGGTTTTTTGGTCCCTGGTCAGCGGGCGCAAGGCCCTGTCCACCGCCGCCGAAATCCGTTCGCGACGAAGTCTGCCGCTGCTGCGCCGTCCGGCGCTCGTGCGGGACCGCCGCAGCCGCACGGGTGTTTCGACTTGGGCTTGGCGCGCCCAAACGTCCTACTACTTCCAACTGGCCCTGGAGGACGGGATCGAAGCCGAGTTCCTGTTCCCCGGACGGGGCGGTGACCACGAGTTGCTCGTACCCGGCAATACGGGGGTAGCCTACACCCGCGGAGCGGAACTGATCGACTTCCGCAAAATCAAGGTCTAGTAGTCCGTGGTGAAAGTCGCGTAGCGAGGCGCGCTTTCGCCCTGCAAGGAGCGCGACACCGGTGCGGCGGAAGCGACCTTCCTGGCCGCTGAGCACGACCCGACGAGCGCGACGCAGCAGGGTGATCGCGCGCAAAGCCGCAGTAGCTACTTTCACCACGGACTGCTAGTTTCCGGCGGGCGCGCGCGCCGCTAAACCAGCTGGTCCAAGAGTGAAAGCGGCCCAGCAGTCTGGGCCAAGAAAAAGCGCCCGATCTGGGCCTCGAAGGCCTGCCCGTCTTGGGTCTGCATGGAGTAGGTGCCTTCCATCGTGCCCCACTCGGTCGTCAACGGGCAACCGCTCATGTATTCGAAGGACTTGCCCGGCTGAATCCAGGGCTGCATGCCTACCACGCCCGCGCCGCGCACCTCGCGCACCTCGCCTCGGGCATCCCGAATCGTCCAGTGCCGAGCCAACAGCTTGCAGGGAACATCGCCTTCGTTGCTGACGATGACCCGATAGGCGTAGGCGAAATGCCCGCGATCCGGGTCGGATTGCTCCGGCAGGAACTGCGCGCCCACTCGCACGCGGATCCCCCGCGTCGTTCGATCGGAATGGCCCGTGGACATGCAGTGCTCGTGTTGTTGGCGGCGAGATAAGGTGCGAAAGCTCCAGCGCGCCCGGACTAGGGCCCGGGTTTCTCCGAGAGCTTGTCGCGCTTCTCGGCCACGGCTTTCCACTCGTCGGCGTCCGAGAGCGCATCCTTGCGCGCGGTGATCGTGGGCCATTGAGCCGACAGGCGCACGTTGATCTCCTTGTACTCGGCCCACTTGGCCGGCAAGTCATCCTCGCTGAAGATGGCTTCTGTGGGACATTCGGGTACGCAAGCACCGCAGTCGATGCATTCGTCCGGGTTGATCACCAGGAAGTTCTCGCCTTCCCGGAAACAATCCACCGGACAAACGTCGACACAATCGGTGTACTTGCACTTGATGCACGGCTCTGCGACCACGTAGGTCATATGGACTCCTTTGGGGGGCCAACATCTTAGCCGCCAGGGTGAGCTCCTTGAAGCGCCTACCGCCCTCCAGGGACAGGAAAATTCCGTTTCCTCAAGGGGGTCCTGCCCGCCGCCTGCAGCCGGCGGTTTCCCCCTTGGTCGAGGGGGGCAGCGCGTCCATCTGGGCTCGACTAGCCCAACTTGGACCAGTTGGATTCCCAGCGTTCCATGTCCACCAGACGATCCTCGACGAAGGCCTCGATTTCACCGAGGTGCTGGGCTATGCCGCCTTCCTGTTTGAGGTCGAACTCGATGCCGAACAGGATCGTGTCGTTCAGGTCCGAGCGGTTTCGAACCACTCCCGATCCGCGGATTTCCTCGCTGGAGCTGGGCAACTTGAAGCACACGTTGACGACTTCGTTCTTGTGCAAGGCTCGCCCGGCTTCCTTGGTCAGGCTGATGCTGGTGCCGGTCGCCGAGACCTCGCGGATCGAACCGGCAATCTCCCGGCCCCCCCACAGAATCCTGCAGGCGATGCGTCGATCCAAGGGCGGCTTGACCCGGGGTGCACGGCGGCGGTTGAACAACCGCGCGTAGAAAGAGTTCATTTGGGCATACAGGCTGCCCATGCTGATGAACTCGAGGCCATAGCGGAATCCGCCTTCATCGGCCGTACGCGCCCAGACCACTCGGGCCGGAGTACAGATGCGGCCGTAATGCGTGCTGGTCACCGTGACCTCGGCGACGTCGCCTAGACCCAAGCGCGGGTTCTGGTCGCGAACGAACGCAACACCGCACCCGAACATCGACAGGTCCACTACCACTCCTTGGTGCACGATTTGCCCGACATGCAAGTGGATGCGCAAGTCCTGGGTCGAACTGCTCCGGCGCCGGTATTGGCGGCGGCGATCCGACGTGATTTTCTTGGTCGAAGCGCTCGACGCTTTGGGAGTGGGATCCTTGGCCTTGCGACGAAAAAGCATGGAGGTGGCTACAGGGGGGTGGGCGCCGACGGCGAGCACGCAGTCGTTCGTGCGTCGCTTCCCCTATCGGTTCGATCGTCCCTGTGCCTAGAGCGCGAAGGCCGCGCCGGGGGAAAAAGCGGCGTCCGCGGCCGAACCCAGTTGGATTCGGCCGCGGACGGAATGATTTTCCAGCTGCCAACCGCCTGCGCGCAGCCCCGCGACCGGGCGCCAGCCAGCCGGATCCGCTGGGCAAATGGCTACTTCAGCTTTTCCCAGTACTCGGCCGGCATGTCGTGGGCGATCTTGAGCGCGCCATTGGCACCGCCGTAGATCGGTTCCTCGATGCGGATGACCTTGCCCTCGCCCATGTGCTCGTGCATGTAGGCTTCCACGGCCAAGTCGAGTCCGCGGATCATCGAGCCACCGCCCGCCAGCAGCACGCGGCGCTTGAGCTTGGCTTGGAATTCGGGGTCGAACGTCTGGATCAATTTCTGCAGGCCGTCGACGATCGGCGGGATGATGCAGCGGCAGGCCGCGCGCATGTCTTCGGTCACATCGAATTGGGTGGGCTTGCCATTGACCGGGAACTGGACGATGGCGCGCTCCATCTGGTCCGCCACGGAGCCGTAGCGCTCCTTCATGGCCTTGACCATCTGCACCGTGAACACGGCTCCAGGGCAGGACTTGGCGAAGCGCTTCATCAGTTCGTCATCGATGAAATCGCCGGCGTAGTTGATCGTGAGCTGGTCGGATTCCTCGGGCATCGTTCCGTGCATCCGGCACAGGTCCGTCGTTCCGGCGCCGATGTCCACGACCAGCACGTCGTCGAGCATGTCCAGGCCGTAAGCCACGGCAAAGGGCTCCGAACACAGCATCACCGAATCCAAGGAGTCCTTGGCCACTTCCAAGATGGCTTCCTTGTTCTTGATCGACGCTTGGGCCGGCACGCCGATGACTCCGTAGAGCAATTCGTCCTTGCGCGGGCGTGAGCGGCGGATGATTTCTCCGAGCAAGTCCTTGGTGGCCTTGAGGGCAGCGTCGATTTCCTTGCCGGCGCCGGCGCTCGCATACTTGAGCTTGCCGTGGGCCAGCGGGCGGTGGAAATCCAAGCTCAGGCGCTTTTCCAGTGCCTCATCACCGAACAACACTTCCTTTTGCAACAACTTGCGCGCAACCACGTCCTTGGGATAACCCACGTAGGACGCGACCGACTCGCGCACGCCATTGGACGCGGTCACCGAAGTGCGCGAGGAGCCCAGGTCGATGCCCAAGTAGAGCACCCCGTGGTCCTTGTGGAACTTGTCGCCGCTAGCCGTTTTTGTTTCTGACATGTTTGGAGTGCCTTCTTGGATGAGGATTGTTAGCCGAATTGATGCTTGGGTGCGATGGTCGTATGCGGGGCCATGCTACAGCCGGTGCTGCTCCTGGCAGCTTTAGCGGCCGATCTCCTTGCGCAAGGCCACGTTGGCTTCGAAGATCTTGGATAGCAGTTCCTTCTTGAGTTCGGTTTGAACTTCGTTGGAAGTCAAGCCTTGGATGCCTTTGTAGATCGATGCCAGGCCCGGATCGGCCGTTTTCATGCGCATGATCTTTTGCAGTTGCTCTTCCGTCAGGCCCAACTGATCCGTCAGTTTGCGGATGCGCCGCTCGAGCATCTCGACCTGGCGCGTGTGTTCGTCATCGCGCGAAGAGAGAGCCTTGACCAGTTCGGCCTTCATCTCTTGCAAAGCCTGGGCCACGACCACGCGTTCGATGCGCGCGAGCGTGTCCGCGTCGATCGAGCCACCTCCCAGGAGTTCCCTGAGCCGGTCAGCGATCAAGCCGCCCGTGAGTTGCTCCAGCACGTCGGGGCCGGGCACGCCCGTTGGAAGCACCACGGGAGCGTGTGCGGGCACGGCCGCCGGAGGAGCCAACTTGGCCTCGCGCTCGCGCTTCTTTTGGAAGAATTCGTACAGTTCCGAATGCACGTAGCGGTCCCCGCCGGCTTGTGCAGCGACGTCCAAACCGCCGCGAGCGACCTCGAGCAGCAAATCGAAGTCCAGTTCTCCCGGGCGCTGGTTGTGCGCACCTCCGATGGAGACAGAAATGCGCATGGGCCTGCCGTCGCACTCGATCTTGAGTTTGCGCGCACCCTCCAGGATTCGCCGCGCAAGTCCCGCGGCACCCTCCGGAGGTGTATGCGGCACGATGACCAAAATGCGGTCGTCGATCGAGCAGCCCAAGAAGTCGCTCGAGCGCGACGCACTGCGCACCAAGTCCGCCAAGGAGCTTTGGATTTCGTTCTTCAGCGGCGTGCCGTATAGGTCCTGCAGCTGGGCCAAACGATCCACGGCCACGAGCAAGACCACCAGCGGGTAGCGATGCCGCTTGGCGCGTTCGCATTCCACGCGCATCAAGCGCTGGATCTGCTCCGGCGAGAACAAGCCGTGGCTCGACCCTTTGCAGGGCATGGTCTGGAACTGCGGCATTTCGAGCTGGCTTTTGGACTGCGGCTGAAGGCGCACCTAGCGGCGGCGGCTCGTCGATTCCAAGAATCGAGGACTTCGCCTGCCCGCGGGGCGCACCAAGTTATCTCGCCGTCGCCCGGCCTTCCACCTGCTGGAGCAGCCCGCGCGGCCAGACAACGTGGTGCTCCTGCCGGTACCTGGGCTATCGACGCCTACGTCGACCCCCCTTGAGCGGCTGGCGGGCATGGACTGCGAGCCCCTAGGACCTGTCCTTGGGCCCTATGGCTAGAGCGCCCGCTCCGCGGGGCTCCAGGCGCGCCTGGCGAAGGCGCGGAAGGCTTCCGGTTCCACCCCGAGCAACTTGACGGCCAGCTTGGCCAAGCGCTCCAGGGAGGCCTCTTGGGTTTGGCTTTGAGCGCGATAGTGCAATTGGTCGCAAATGGCCACGATCGAAACCGTCGGGTCGCCTGTAATTTTTTCCGTTGGACCGTGGTGGAATTCGATGGCGGCAGCCACTCGCTCCGGGAGCAGCCACTTTTGGGCCAAGAGTGCGCCCACGTCGACGTGCGTGAAGCCGAGCACCACTTCTTCGGACAGGTGCAAGGCCTGGTTGGCCTGTCTGGCGTGGCGCAGAACATCGAGGTACCGCTCCCCGTAGGTCTCGAGCAGGACGACTTTGCCGATGTCGTGCAGCAGGCCACAGGTGTAGAACTCTTCGGGCGCGAGCCCGCCCGTGTGGCGACTCATGGTCGCCAGCTCTCTGGACAACTCCGCCACGGCCATGGCGTGGCCCCAAACTTCCTCCAAGTCGAAGTCGGCATGTTGGGACAGGTACTGGTAGCGCTGCATCACCGACACTTGCAAGGCGATGTTCTTCAGGGTCCGTACCCCGATGACCACGGCCGCCTGTTCGCTGGTGAGAACCGGCGCGCGCAAGCCGTAATGGCTCGAATTGGCGACGCGCAGTATCTTGGCGGTCAGCGTCGGGTCAGCTGCAACAGCAGCTCCGATTTCCAACGGTCCTGACTTTGCGTCCTGCAGCAAAGTCTGGATCTTGACCATGATTTCGGGCATGGTCGGCAATTTCAGGTGTGTAACTGCCGCTTCGAGGGCTGCGTTTACGCTCATGAGGGTACGGGCAGCTATCGACTCCTCGCCGCGGTGCTCTGGAGCCCGTCTCACGAGTCCGCGCGGGCCCGCGCACGGTCATGCCCGAGTAAGTCCGGCGTGAGGGGGCCCATTGGGCGACTTCCCAGAGTCGTATTCGGGCTATCCTGGACCGCGAGTCCCTGCGTCCAACGAGTATGGAAATCCTTGCCGGCAATTCCCCCACCACGCCTGTGCCCGCCGCCTACGCAGCTCTGCTGACGCTCGCGGGTTGGGGCGTCCCGGCCATGGCACGGGCCCAACTGCCGGACGAAAAATCCAGCTCCCAAGCGGGCCAAGTAGCGCCTGACCCGCGCGCCGACTACGACGTGTCGGGATACAAGCTGGAGCTGTGGGTCGATCCCCAGCAACGCCTGCTGCGCGGCAGTGTGGAGATGCGATTTCGCGTTTGCGCTGCCGAACTACGCGCCGTCGTGCTCGATGCCGCCCCCGCCCTGTCGATCGACGCGGCATGGCTGGTTCCTGGCTCGGCGCAGACGGACGGCTCCAAGCCATTGCCCCTGTC
>JAKFYL010000366.1 GCA_021730845.1 Planctomycetota bacterium
GCCAAGAAGTGCCGGCCCTGACCCCGGACCGCAGCGGCGACGCGAAGCCCCAGGCTATCGGCCCGTATCGGGCAAATTCTGGTCCAATGCCGGGTGCGGAGCGAGGGAGGACCTTTCCCACCGGAATCTTCGCGGCGCCAGTTGCCGTCCTGGCCAGGTCGACTAGGCTTTTCTTGTAAGGACCCACGGTGCTTTTCCCCTCCGGCCCGGGGGAGAGGCATTTGCTTCCCGAACGGGCCACATCCACTTGCCAGGAGGAGAATTGCCGATGAAGGCTTCCAGAAAAAGCGCCGTGATGCTCGGCGTGGCACGCAAAGTGCTCTCTCTCTCTCTCGATACCTAGCGTCCTAGCCGCAGGCTCGCTGCTCGCCGTGCCAGCGCCCGCCCAGACCACCTGTGAGTTCACGGTCAAGGCTTGGGTTTTTCCGACGCACGGCGACGACAGCACGGCCACTGTTGGAGATCGCAGCAAGCCATTCAAGACTCTGCAAGCAGCCATCGACGCTGTCCACTATCAGATTTTCGTGAACGCTCTCGACCCGGCGACCGACCCCGCGTCCTATGAGCAAGGAATCGTCTACGCGATGCCCGGACTATACGGTGACCACAGCGTGTCAGGCACTCAATTCGGCAGCGGAGACCTACTGCCAATCATCATGCGCGACCGAGTCCACGTTCAAGGCGCTGGCGCCCGGCGTTGCATCTTGCGCGGCAATGGCGTCGACAATTCCTCCGCGCTGCGTCCCTGCAATCCATACGTTCCGATGCCACCCGGACAGAACACCTACCGGCCATCCACCGAAATCCTGCTCACGTACGAGGAAGCGGGCGAATTCACGATGTTGATCAACCCAGCGAATGGACAGTTCATAGACCTACCGTGGATATGCGCCGGCGACACGGCGGAGGTCTTCGACGGCTTTACCCTGCAAGGCGGTGATATCCAGGTCGTCTTTCAAGCCGGAGAGGCTTCCATGCCGCTCTCCGGCCGGATCAGCAATTGCCTGTTCGACATGCGCCATTGCATCGACCCCGAGATTGCCGGACTTCCCCGAATCGAGGGCCCTTCGATCGGGATCCAGATCGCACCCCGGTTCCATGCTGCCGGCTCCGTCAAGTCGGGAATGGGCTACCACGAGTTCAAGGTGCACGTGCTGAACAACACTTTCGTGATGTGGGACGGCACGACGGAAACTAGATCGCTTCCTGCAACGACCGCGATCATGGACGTCCTGGATCCCTTCGGTGTGGATATCCTCGACCCCACCGACGACGATCCAGTGCTGGGGCCCCCGTTCGGAGATGAGTTCCGGGGAATCTCGCGGTTGGGAATCCAAAACAACCTGATCCGCACTCCTCCGGACGAATGGGATCCTGAGAATCCTTTCCCGTTCGCCTCATATGCCGCGATGCTCGGCGTTTCATTGGACGATACGCAAGTTACGGGCGCGCTCCTTCAGACGAACGCTTTCGCCACAGGCAGGGCGGGTCAGACTGTAGTCGGCAGCGGCGCGCCAGCCGGGCCGTGTGAGGGAGCGGAGAATTGGAGCGGAGCATGCTCCTCTCCAGCGAGCGCAAACTACCTGATCAGAGCGTACGGACGATCTGATTCCCCAAGTGGCATTCGCGACATGGGATCGATGAGTGGTATTTGCAACGTGCCCTTGTACATGCCTGCGGGGTTGCCTCTGCCTAACCCCAACCTTGCGCCAATCGCGATCTGGAATGGAATCTTGAGCAACGGAACGGAGTTCGACCCAGCATTCGTGGGGGAGTCGCTGTTGGCTTTGCAGGCACCCGTACCTTCCGGGTACCGCGATTTTCGGTTGTTGCCTGGTTCCCCGGCCATGGAACAAGGATGGCTGGGCCCGGTCAACATCTTTCAGAACGGCGAGACATATCTAGAGTCGGCCTGCCCGGACATCAACTTCATGGACTGGGACGGCGAGGGCTACGGCAACCCGCGCGTGCGCGGACAGGTGGACATCGGATTCGACGAGGTAGACCTGTATGTGAGTGCCGGCAGCTACGCCAACCATGAAAACAGCCACAACAACCCACCGCGCACAGCCGCTGGCGCGCCGATACTCAACAACGCCGTCGGGCAAGGGCAGTCACTGAGGCTCGCGCTCTTTCCGAAGTTCGTCCCCGGGACGGGCGTCGACTTGCAGACGACTGCCACATTCGTGCTCGCGGCGCGCGAACGCGCGGTTCCAGATCCAAGTAGTTCGCAGCTCTACCGATTCGGATGGACGCAACCGCCGGCGACTCTAGGTGCGCCGGTCATCGATACCGGGGCGCAGCCAGGATTCGACAAGCAATGGCTATCTTTCGCTCAGGCGGACCAAGCACCGACGGTTGCTCAATGGCTTGGAAGCCCGTTGAATCCGACCCCAATGACGTTTCCATCGGCAACCACCCGTTTTTTTACCCCCCCCTCAACCGGTCAGGCCAAGATCGACTTCTTGCTAACAGTTGGAGGGTGGGTCACTGATGACGAAGGGCCTGCCAATTACGCAGCGTGGTTCAACACTCAATTTCAAGTCTTGGAACTCGACAATGGCGGAAACACGCTCAAGTACTACTCTAACCTACAAGTGGAGTATCGATGAAAGGCACGATTCGTGGCATCGACAAGTGTCTTGCGCTTTTCGCAAGTCTGTGCGCCCCGGGCTGGACTTCTCAGCCCAGCCCGGGGCCATCCCCTCAGTTGCCTGGCAAGGAATACCTGTACTTCGATACTGCTGGCGGAGGATTCCTCTACAAGATGGATCTGGGCAATGGAAGTGCGGTACGTCAACTCACCGGGGTACAGAACGGCGTTGAAGTTGCCAGCTACTGCACTTGGCACAATCGTATGTTCGGAGTTGGTCGTACCCCCAACAACAATCCGGGCGTTCTCTTCGTGTTCGAGCGCGACGTGGGGGACGGGTCGTACGAGATCCTCGCGAGCCTGAATCAGTTCTTTCTTGCCCCTAATACGATCGATGTCAATCCCGTGACCGGGAGGATGTACGGAATCTTTGATGACATCCTGTTCGAGATCGATCCCGATTCAGGCCGGCTGTTTACTGTTGGGCCCATAACTGGGGCGCTACCAGGCGGCCTTGACGCAATGGGATTCTCGCATGATGGGACATGCTACGTTCCGTCTGGGGCCGACGGCCCCACGGGCCAGACTATCTTCTATTCAATCAATTTGCAGACGGCTCAGGCATCGGCCATTGGCGGAATCACGTTTGGACCGGGCTCGATCAACGATCTCGCCTTCGACGAGCACGGTGACATGTGGGTATCCTTCGATTCCGGCCCGCCAGCCCGCAGCGGGTTCTACAAGATCGACCTGATGACCATGACTGCGCAGCGCATGTTTCCTGATCTGTGGACGGAGACGACATCCGGCGCCCCAGTTGGGATCGCCTTCCTGCGCGACTCACCCTCACATCAGTATTGCGCGCCCAAGACGAATTCCCTTGGCTGCGCGCCCGTCCTTGCCGCCGAAGGCATCGTGAGCCCTTACTCACGCAAGGGCTTTCAGATCTCCGCCACGAACGTGCGCAACCAAACTGCGGGCGTCTTGCTCTACAGCGCAGGTGGCCCCACCAGTGTTCCGTTCCTGGGGGGCAACCTGTGCGTGACACCGCCTTACCAGTCGAGCGCGATCGTTTCCTCCGGCGGCTCTAGTTTGCACCATCAAGATTGCAGCGGCCGCTGGGAAGTTGATTTCAACTCGATCCTCTACGGACAATCGTCTTGGCTACCCGGGATGCGCGTGCAGGCGCAGTTCTTCGGACGCGACCCCGGCTTCGATCCACCGGGCGCCGTGGCCTTGACCCAAGCCGTCGACTTCATGCTGGAGCCATAGCTCGTACTGACACAGGCGGAGTCGTCTGCGTCATGTACTAACCTGTCAGGGAACTTCCCTGGGTTCACTGTGACCGGTGCGCTTTGCTGCTTGAGCCGCACACCGCCTATTTGGGGCCAATTCGTAGGCAAGCAGCGTGTGGGTCCGGACGCTCGCCGCTACCTCGGGCAGGGACCCGGCCATTTTTCGCCGGCGAAATCGCGCGCCTATTTTCTGCTAATCGGGCCAGCGCCGTGGATCTCGGCGGCCGAAAGCCACCAGACTGAGCTGCTGCAAGGCGTTGCCGCTACTCGGACCGGGCAACAGGTCCCAAGCCCAGCTCACGAATAGGGGTTAGGACCGAGTTGGTTCACAAAACCTCGCCAGATTCCCGTCACTGTTTGGCCGGCCCCACCTGACCCAAGTCGAACTCGACCCGCACGCTGCGCGCCTTATCCGACTGGAATTGCACACCTGCCTTGCCCTTGCCGCGCACGAACCAGCGTGCCCGTACCTGGGAGCGCCCGGCTACACCCTGCTCCAAAATCAGGCGTTCGGGCTCGCGTTCGGCAAGTTGGACCAGTTCGGGCCTAAAACGGTCGGTGCGGATGCCGCCCGCCAGGACCTGGAGCCCCGAGCCTTCCAGGCTCAAGACGTCCGCGCTGCCGATGCGCTTTTCGACCGCGCGCTGGGTGCGCGTGGGGATCGGGTTTTCGTTGCGCAGGACCACGTCGACGGCGAGCAGGCCGTCGCCTAGATCGGTCACCAGGGTTTCTTCGATCACCACGCGCGGCATGGCCGCTGCGTGTCGGATGGCGAAGAGTGCGTTGCGATGCAGCATTTCCTCGATCAGGAAAGACGGCGGCACTCGGCCGACGTCCTTGCGGAAGCCTCCGATTTCGATGTCTCCGTAGAGCGGGTGTTGGAACGGGTGCCAGTCCACGAATCCGCCGCCGAGCAGCATGCGATCGTCGAAGAATTGGTCGGCGGCGTCGGGTCCCATGCCTGCCGGTCGGCCTCCGGGAAGGTTGGCGAAGCGCTGGTCCTCGTTCCACAGCTCGTTGGTGAACGAAATGATGCCCAGTCCTTCGTAGGTCCAGGTCACGAAGCCGCCGAAGACCGAGTACAAATCGCGCCAGATGATCATGTAGCGGTAGAACGGCAGCATGCGTTCGCCGTCGCGACCGAGCTCGTCATACACGGCCACGTCGCGTGAGGGGTACTCGCCAAACGCCTCCGCACCCGGCCCGCGCAAGATCATGCCGCCGTTGTTGTGAAACGACTGCACCCCGGCGACGTTGGGATGGGCCAGCAAGAAGCGCGCGATGCAGCGCGTTTCCGGCCAAAACAGCGGGTAGTTCCCGGCTCCGAACTGCACGTGCTCGGGCTGCCACATCGAGGGCCAGGCCCGATTCATGTCGTAGCCACCGGAGCTGTCTTCGTTGATGCGTCCGTCCCCGTCGTTGTCTAGGCCCTCGGTGCCCACGAAGATCCAATCCCCGCGTAAGCCGCGGTCATTGGCGGGCACGGGCTCGAGCAAACGCGGATCGTCCGCGTTCAACCGGTGCGTGCCCGTGCCGGGCACATGTTTACGCATGGTCACGATGTGGCCGTCGCCGTCCAAGTCGTCGGGCCCATCCTCATCGAAACGACCGTCGCCATCGTCGTCCACGGGGCGCCGCCCCGTGCGCGAGGAATGCGGGTTGTGAGCGTCACGGAACCAGGACGCCCGGCCATCGGGATTCACCATGGGCAGCAGGTAGAATGCGCTTTGTTCGAGCAACTCCCGCGCCTTGGGGTTGGTGGCGTAATTCTCGAGCAAGTACCAGGCGGTGTAGACCACGGCCTCGGAGCCCTGGATTTCGTTCCCGTGAACATTGCCGTCGATCCACATCGCCGGCTTGGCGGTGTCCGCTCCGGTGCTGGGGTCGGTGAGCTTGAACACTCGCATGGGGCGATCTTCCACGCTGCGGCCGATCGTCTCCGAGCTCAGAAACCCGGGATAGCGGGCCGCGAGCTGGTCCAGCAGCGCATACACCTCTTCGTCGTCGTAGAAGCGATTCCAAGCGATTTCTACGCTTGGGCGCACGCCCACGCTCGTACCGGAAAAGCCCGTGGATTGCGCGCCGCCTCCAGGAGCTGTATCGCCGGCGCTCTGGCACGACGCACACGCGGCCAAGAACAAGCTCAGCATCATTGGATCACCTTGGCGCGTACTTGGGCGTCACCGGCATGGTCCGAATCGGCTTCCAGTCCGAGCGCTCCGGCCGGCGCGCCCTGAATCAGCCAGCGCAATTCCCTGCGCGCCGTCTTTCCGCCCATGCCGGTCAAGTCGTCGACCAAGACTTCGGGCGGCCCCACCAGGGCGCGCGCTCCCGCCGGCAGCACCAAGCGCACGCGCGCGGGCCGGGTCGAATCGGCGCGCCGCGCAGCCTGGCATTGCACGGGAAGCAAGTGCGGATTCACGAGCACGGCTTTCAGCTCCACAAGGTCCTTGGAGAGTTCCTTGGCCTCGACTTCCACGAAATCGATGCGCGCCATGGCCGAGCCCAAGGTCAGGAGGAACTCGAGTTCCTTGGCGGCAAGCGTGGCTTGATCGGCTGTCGGCGGTTCCGTGCGCGCGTAGGGTTGCCATCCGCCCACCTCCACCGGGCCCAGCTGGGGATGCTCGAAGGGCTTCCAACTGGCGTAGCGCTCGGCGAGGCCTTTGGCGTCGAGCCAGGCCAAACGTTTGGCTTCTTCGCTCGGTTCCCGCTCGGGTTTCTTCTCTCCGGCTTTGTCCGCGGGCGCAGCCGCCGGCTTGCTGGGATCCGCAGGCGCGGCTTTCGACTCGGCTTGCTCCTTGGCGTCCAGCGGAATGTCCCACAGCGTCACCGACAGCGCCATCACGCCGCCTTGGTTGTAGACCCAGCTTTGCAAGGAACCGTTGTGATCTGCCCGGCCTTTGGTCTTGTTGCCCGTGATATCCAGGCGGCGCTTGGCGAGTTCCGCCAGGATCTCGGCGTCCGTTTCGATCCAGCCTTCGGGCGGAATGCGTTGCACGCGCGGCGCGTCCATGGCCACCGTCTTGGGCTTGTCGGTGACGTTGTCGAGCTCACCCCACACGACGACCAGGCCGATGTCCTTGTGCCGGAGGAAGAAATCGGCCAGCGCACGTGCTTCCGGTTCGTCGGTGGGGAAGAGCCCATAGGCCGCCTCGTGCTCGCGCCAGGAGTGCGGGAAATTGCGGTTCAGCTCGGCATCGAAGCGCGGATCCTCCATGGTCCGTTCGTCCCCGTCCGAATCCAGGCTCTCGCGCACCAACGCAAACCGGGCGCTCTCGCCTTGTGCGGGTTTGGCCTCGACCAGCGCGCGCGCATCGCGCGGATCTTCCATCAAGCCACCTTCCACGTCGGGGACTCGCATCCAAGCCACGATTCCATCGCCGTCGATGTCGGAAGGGCCATCCTCGCCCAGGCGACCATCCCGGTCGTTGTCGATGCCGTGGCCGGTAGCGCGCACTTCCATGAGCGGGGAGCCGAAGCGCGCTTCCGCGGCGTCCGGGTGTGCGCGCGGGATCACGTACAAAGTCGTGGTCGACAAGAACTCGCGCACCTTGGCGTCGGAATCGGGGGCGTCGGAATCGGCGCGCGCCAGCAGACTCTCCACTGCATACAAGGCCGCGGCGCTGGAATACACCTGCGGACCTTCGATGTTCGCTACCAACCAGATCGCCGGTTGGCCGGGACGCGGCTCGCCTTCGCTCAAGCGCAAGCAGCCGATGTCTCGGTCCGCGCGCGAGCGCCCGATGGACTCATAGCGCGCACGCCCAGGGTGCGCGGCGGCCAAATCGCGCAGGCGCTGATCCAGTTGTGCATGCGGCAAGAACTCCACGGCGATGGGCGCGCCGGCAGCCTGCGCGGGCCGTGCAGGGGTGGGGGGCAGCAGGGTGAAAACGAGCGCGGTCAAGGCATACAGCATGGTGGGACCCCCTGCGGCAACGCGCGAAGGGGCGGGCCCAGCCTAGCAAGGGACCGAGCGTGATCGCCCTTGGCGGCGCAGATTTCGGGCCCGGTTTTCCAGAAGCTAACAGGTCGCCTGCTGCGCTCTGGCGAGCGCACGCGCCAGACTCCACACTCGGTCCCGAAAGCAGCCGCCATGCGCATCATTTCCCTGTGTCCAAGCCTGACCGAACTCGTGTTCGACTTAGGGCTCGAGCGCGAGCTCGTCGCCGCCACGACGTGGTGCGTGCACCCCAAGGGGCGCGTCGAGGCGGTCCTGAAAGTCGGCGGCACCAAGAATCCGGACATAGAGCGCATTGCGGCCCTGGCCCCGGACATCGTGTTGCTGAACGAGGAAGAGAACCGCATTGAGGATTTGCGCGCCCTAGAGGAGCGCGGAATTCGCTGCCACAGCTCCTTTCCCAAGCACTGCGCGGACACGGCCGCGATGGTGCGGGACTTGGGCCAGGTCTTGGGCAGCACGCCGGCGGCCGAGAGCATCGCTCTGGACATCGAGCGCCGCGCCGAGCGCGTGCGCCGCAGCATCGCGGGCCTGGCGAGCGTGCCGTTTGCCTACTTCGTGTGGCGCAAGCCCTGGATCAGCGTCAACGCCGACACCTTCGCCAGCGCCCTGCTCGAGCAGGCTGGCGGATTGAACGTGTTTGGCCGATTGTTCGACCGCTACCCCAGGGTCGAGCTGGCAGACCTTGCGCGCGCCGCGCCCGCGCTCGTGCTTTTGTCCACGGAGCCGTTCTCGTTTCTGGATCGCCACGCCGACGAGTTGTCGGAGACTACCGGGCTGGCGCGCGAGCGGATTCGCATCGCCGACGGAGAGCTACTTTCCTGGCACGGTTCGCGCACGCCCCGCGGCATCGACTACGCCGAGCAGCTGATTTCTTCCGCGCGTTAGGGTCACGGGCGGGCAACCGGCGCGGGCCCGCGCTAGGCTAGCGCCCATGCAGTACACCCGTCGCGATTGGACCAAAAGCGCCCTGGGCCTGGCCGCAGCCGCGGCCCTGGGTTGCACCTCGACCCGCAAACAGCCAGAGCCCGTGCCCAAAGGACGCTTGTTCGACATCTCGCTAGCGCAATGGTCGCTGCACCGCGCCCTGCAGTCGGGCTCGATGACCAACCTGGATTTTCCCATGGTGGCCGCGCGCGAGTACGACATTCGCTGCATCGAGTACGTGAACAGTTTTTTCAAGGACAAGGCGCGCGACGAGGAGTACTTGTCCGAGCTGAACTTGCGCTGCAAGGATTTCGGCGTGCAAAACCACCTGATCATGATCGATGGCGAGGGTCCGCTGGCCGAAGCCGACCAGGCGGCACGCGAGCAAGCGATCGAAAACCACCGCCGCTGGATCGAAGCCGCGCGCGTACTGGGTTGCAGCTCGATTCGGGTCAACGCCGCCGGTTCCGGTGCCGCAGCAGAGCAACAAAAGTGGGCCGCCCAGTCGCTGGTGGCGCTGGCCCAAATGGACAGCAAGATCCAAGTCCTGGTCGAAAACCACGGCGGTCTTTCCTCGGATGGAGCCTGGCTGGCGGGCGTGATGAAGCTAGCCAACCACCCGCGCGTGGGCACGCTGCCGGACTTCGGCAACTTCAGGCTGGAAGGCGAGCGCTGGTACGACCGCTACTTGGGTGTGCGCGAATTGATGCCTTTCGCCAAGGCCGTGAGCGCCAAGTCCAACGACTTCGACGCCCAAGGCAACTGCATCGAAACCGATTACCGGCGCATGCTGCCGATCGTGGCTGCGGCCGGATACCGCGGTTTCATCGGCATCGAATACGAAGGCGGCAAGCACTCCGAGCCCGAAGGCATTCGGATGACGAAGGCCTTGCTCGAACGCGTGCGCTCCGAAATGGCCAACGCCTAGCCGGCGGGTCACGCGCATGCACTGCATCTGGACGATCCTGCCACTGTGTTTCCAGGCCCAAGCGCCGCAAGCTCCCTACGCGCCGCGCATCGAGCCCGCTTCCGAGGAAGCCAGCCAAGCCATGCAGCAGTTCCAGTTGCTGCCGGGCTTCGAAGTCAGCTTGTTCGCCGCGGAACCGCGCCTGGCACAGCCGGTCGCCTTCGATGTCGCGCTCGACGGCAAGCGCGTTTTCGTCGCCGAAACGTTTCGTCACCACAAGGGCGTAACGGACATCCGCGATCACATGGATTGGCTCGACGACGATCTGGCCTGCAAGACCGTCGAGGACCGAGTGCAGATGTTTCGCAAGCACTTGGGCGACAAGTTTGGCGAGTATTCCGAGCACCACGAACGCGTGCGCTTGCTCGTGGACGAAGACCAAGATGGGCGCGCCGAATTCGACTCTGTTTTCGCGGACGGATTCAATGAGCCGGCGGCCGGCATCGGCGCGGGTTTGCTGGCCACCTCGCGCGGCGTGTATTTCACCTGCATTCCGCATGTCTGGTTGCTGGGCTCTGACGGCGGCCATGTCAGTACCGAGCGCAAAGCGCTGTCGTCAGGCTATGGCGTGCGCGTGGCCTTGCTCGGTCACGACTTGCACGGCTTGATAGCCGGCTTCGACGGCAAGCTGTATTTCTCCTGTGGCGACCGCGGGTTCAACGTCCAAACCAAGCACGGTTTGGTAGACCACTCGCGCACCGGCGCAGTCCTGCGCTGCAATTTCGACGGCAGCGACTTGGAGGTGTTCGCCACCGGCTTGCGCAATCCCCAGGAGCTGGCTTTCGACGATTTTGGCGAGCTCTACACCGGCGACAACAACTCCGATGGCGGCGACCAAGCGCGCTTCGTGCACGTGATCGAAGGCGGCGACTCGGGCTGGCGCCAGGCGTACCAGTGGATCAACGAACCGAACCAACGCGGGCCGTGGAACGCGGAAGAAATCTGGAAGCCGCGCCGCGAACTGCATCCCGCCTACACCCTGCCGCCGATCGCAAACGTGGCCAGCGGCCCGTCAGGATTTTGCTACCAGCCCGGAACCGCGCTAGCGGGAAACGCGCAGCAGACGTTTTTCTTGTGCGATTTCCGCGGCGAAGCCAGCTACAGCGGAATCCATGCCATCCGGCTCGGGCCCAAGGGCGCGAGTTTCGAATTGAAGGACGACGAGTGGTTCCTCAAGGGCTCGCTGGTCACCGACTGCGGCTTTGGACCTGACGGCGCGCTGTGGTTCAGCGATTGGGTGCATGGCTGGAACCAAAACGGCAAGGGCCGCATCTATCGCATCACCGCCCAAGGGGGGCCAAGCGCCGAGCAGGCCCGTGTGGCGCGGCTCCTGGCCGAGGGCATGACGGCGCGCGATATTGGAGAATTGAGCGGGTTGCTCGCGCACGCTGATCGACGCGTGCGCCTGGAGGCCCAATCGGAGTTGTGCGCGCGCGGCCAGGCTGGTGTGGATGCGCTGTTGGGCCTGCTTCGCAGCGCGGGTGAGGGACAACCGCAGCCGACAAACAGCGAACTCGCGCGCCTGCACGCCACTTGGGGCTTGCTGCGCTGCGCCGCAAGCGGGCAAGCGAGTGCGCGCGCGGGGCTGCTTGGGGCGCTGGATGATGCCAGCTCAAAGGTTCGCGCCCAAGCCGCTCGGGCGCTGGGCGACTTGGTTGTGCTCGAGGCACGTTCGCGACTGGAGAAAATGCTCTCGGACCCCGAGGATCCAGCCAAGCTCCAAGCCGCGATCGCGCTGGGCAAGTTGGCGCGGCCGGAATCGGTGCCGGCGCTGGTCGAGATGCTGACGAGCTTTGGCGAGAGCGATCCCCACTTGCGCCACGGCGCGGTTTCGGGTTTGGTCGGCTGCGCCAAGCC
>JAKFYL010000484.1 GCA_021730845.1 Planctomycetota bacterium
GGCCCACGGCCAAGCTCGAGAGCGAGCAACACGAAAGCCAGCGCCGCCGGAACGAGTGCGGCAGCACCGAACAAAAGCGCGCCGCGCGAGCGCTGGCGCAAGCTCTCGCCGGCCCGGCTCTGGACGGGACACGCCAGCGCGGTGAATGCTCCCATGGACGCGGCCACGAACATCTCGGCCTTGGTCAAGAAGGCCAGTCCCACGCACACACCCCCCAGCGCTAGCCAGACCTTTCTGCCGCGCACTAGGTACATGCGCACCGCTTCCAGCGAAGCCAGCGCCAGCAGCATGCCGTGCGTGGCCTCGTGCGAGTACGGCGTCAGCCAGTTGTAGTTGCCGATTCCAACTTGCTGCGCGATCCCAAAACACCCCAAGAACATCGCGCAGCCGAGAAACGCGGCCCAAAGGCCCGCGATCGCCTCCATGAGGCGCCAGACCAGCACCAGCGTCAGCGCGCACAAGAGCGCATTGAGCGCCAGCAGCGTATTCAAGCTCGCGCCGAACGCTTTGAAGCAAAGAGCATTCAGATATGGCGAAAGCGGTCCATTGAACCAAGCCAAGTCGCGATACAGCGTGTCGCCCTGCGACAAGCGCCAGGGTGCGTACAGCTCGCGGCCGAAATCGATCAACACGTCCGGCCAGGTGCGCTGCGTCTTAGCAAAGAGCCACGCTCCAAAGGCTCCCAGGATCACGCCGCAGACGACGCGTGCGTAGCGCGTGGCCGTGGTACCGGAATGGGTCACTTGTCTTTGTCCACGTAGCCCAGCGATTGCAATTTCTCGAGCATCGCTGGATCTATTTCGATTTCTTCCGGTCCCGCGCCCAGGCCGCGCAGCCATTCGCGTGCACGTTCGGTTTCCACCTGCAGCACACGGCCGCCGGACACGACGCGCGGGTCAGGCGCCAGGATCTGCTTGGCGATCGTCTCTTTGGGGTCGCTCGCCAAATCGAACCCGGCCAAGGCTTTGCTGGGGTGCGTCTGAATCACCTTGAATCCGCCGGTGCGCACGGCGCGATACTCGCGCTTGTCGACGAGCAATTCACATAGGGCCGGCTCGAACGGCAGCGATTCGCCGATGATCAGCGGCCACAGATCGCGCCCTTGCATCTTGGGTCGCCGTGCGACCCCCGCGGCCGTGAGCAGCGTGGGCATCAGATCGATGATGCGCACGGGATCGGAGACGCGTACGCCCGTGCGAATGCGGGCTGGCCACGACAGAACGAGCGGCACATGGACGACTTCGTCGAACAGGGATTTTTGATGGCCCTTTTGCCCGTGCTCGAAGAACTCTTCCCCGTGGTCCGCCGTGATCACGAACAACGTATTGTCCCATTCGCCGCGCTCTTTCAAGACCGTTACGAGCTGGCTCAGGTGGTTGTCTACGAAGCGAATTTCTCCATCGTAGAGCGCCAATAGATGCATCAGATCGCGTGGATCCATTCCCGCGCGAACGGCGGGGTTGTCCATGAAATTCTCGCCCGTGAGCGTGCCCGTGTAGCCGGGATCGAACAACTCCACCAGTTCCTTGGGCGGCAAGAAGTCGTAGTGCACATCCCACAGGTGCAGAAACAGGAAGAAGGGCCGAGCGCGGTCCAGGGAATCCAGCCAACGCGTTGCCGCCGCCAGCGTGCGCGGACTGGTCACGTCCGAGTGGGAGGCGTTGTGCTTGAGGCGCGATTGGTCGCGAACCGAGGCTTCCGTCGCCTTCGTGTCGAGCTCGGCCATGCAACTCTCGTAGGTCTCGAAGCCCTGGCCTAGGCCGAACACAGGGTGCAGATAGGGACCGCCAAAAAAACCGCCGGTCCGGTACCCATGATCCGCGAGCACTTCGGCCAAGGTGCGGTGCTCGGCAGCCAAGGCCAGAGCGTTGTCCACCAAACCGTGGGCGCTGTCGTACAGTCCCGTGAACATGGCCGCGTGGGAGGGCAGCGTCCAGGAAGTCGTGCTGATGGCCCATTCGAAGCGCGCCCCCTGGGCCGCCAAAGCGTCGATGGTCGGGCTCGTGGGCTTGGGGTATCCGTAACAGCCCAGATGGTCGGCCCGCAAGCTGTCGATCGAAATGAACACGATGTTCGGCGCGTCCTTGGGCGCCGATTTTTGCGCGCAACTCGCCGCGCAAGTCGCCAACAGCAGGGCCATTGCCGCGCCTAGTCGCGTGGTCTCGCGCTCACAGAGAATCACCATGCCATGCTAGCAAAGGGATGGCGCGAAGTTCAGGCCTACTCGCGCTACAATGCCCCTGTCGCGATGGGAGATTCACAAGTGCGCGTCCAGACCCCAGAGCCGGTGGCGCGCGGCGGCCCGGTCGCTCCCGATCTGCTTGCTGGTCTCAACCCGGCGCAGCAGAGCGCCGTTGTACACACCGGCAGCCCCTTGCTCATCTTGGCCGGAGCGGGCTCTGGAAAAACGCGCACCATCACGCGCCGCATTGCGTACCTGATGCGCGAGCGCGGCTTGAGGCCGGACGAGATCCTGGCCATCACCTTCACCAACAAAGCCGCGCGCGAAATGCGCGAGCGGGTGGCGGCGCTCCTGCCGGCGACCGGAGCCTGGATCGGAACGTTCCACTCGATGGGTGCGCGCATCCTGCGCCGGGACATCGCGTTGCTCGGCGGCTGGACCAGCGACTTCACCATTTACGACACGGACGATCGCTCACGCGTGCTCAAGGAGGCCGTCAAGCAAGCCGGCCTGGACAGCACGCGCTACAAACCCGGGGACATTGGAGCCTGGATCAGTGCGCGCAAGAACCAAGTTGCTTCCGCGCCCCACGAAGCCTCGCAGGGGAGTTACGAGAGCGACATCTATGAGCGCATCGCGCGCAGCTACGAAGAGACGATGCGGCGCAACAACGCCCTCGATTTCGATGATCTGCTGCTCAAGGTCTTGGAATTGTTCGCGGCGCATCCCGGCGTGCGGGACTTGTACGCGCGCCGATTTCGCGAGGTTTTGGTCGACGAATACCAAGACACCAACGGCGTGCAATACCGCTGGCTACGCGAACTCTCCAAGGTTCACGGGGCCGTGACCGTGTGCGGGGACCCCGACCAGTCCATCTACGCCTGGCGCGGGGCCGATGTGCGCAACATCCTGGAGTTCGAACGCGATTTCCCGGGCGCGCTGGTGGTTCGATTGGAGCAGAACTATCGCTCGCGGCAGCGCATCCTGAGCGCAGCTCAGACCGTGATTCGCAACAATCGCGGACGGCGCGACAAGGACCTGTGGTCCGATCGCGGCCCCGGGGAGCGGCTGTGCGTGCTCTCTTGCGCCGACGAAGACGACGAGGGGCATGAGATCGCCGCGCAGATCAAGACGCTCGTGGCAAACGGCGTGTCCGCCGATCAAGTGGCCGTTTTCTATCGCGTCAATTTCATGCAGCGCGCGCTGGAACGCGCCTTGCGCCTGGCTTCGATTCCGTACACCGTCGTGGCCGGCACCGAGTTCTACCAGCGCCGTGAGATCAAGGACTTGATCGCGTGGCTGCGGCTGCTGGTCAATCCCGGCGATGGCGAGGCCGCCAAGCGTGCCTTGGGAGCTCCGGGTCGCGGCATCGGCGAGAAGACCTTGGAGCAACTGAGCCAATGGGCTTTGGATCGGCGCGTCAGCTTGCTGCGCGCTTGCGCTTCCACGGAGGCCCGGAGTTTGGCTCGCGGCCGCGCCAAGGCCGGCCTTGAAGGCTTTGCGCACCAAGTGGAGCGCCTCAGTCTGTTTCGTTCCAGTAGCGCCGGCGACGCCTTGCGTGCGGTGGTCGAAGACATCGGCTACTTCCAGTGGCTCGAAAAAGACGCCCAGGACGACGGCGTCGACCGCGCCGCCAACGTCGAGGAACTCCTGGCCCACGCCACCAGCTACGACGCGCAGAACCCCGATGGTGGCTTGCGCGGATTCTTGCAAGACATCGCCCTGGTCAGCGACACGGACGCGGCGGAACCAGGCGGCCCGCGCGTTTCCTTGATGACGTTGCATTCGGCCAAAGGTCTGGAGTTCGACTGCGCGTTCATCGCCGGGCTGGAGGAGGATCTCTTGCCGCACGCGCGCGCCTTAGCTCAGGATCCAGACGGCCCGGCCGGTTCCGGTTTGGAAGAAGAGCGCCGTTTGTTCTACGTGGGCATGACTCGCGCGCGCGAGCGCCTGTTTTTGTCCCACGCTGTCGTTCGGCGCCACTTCGGATCGGAGACTTTCACTTTGCGTTCGCGCTTCCTGGAAGAGCTACCCGCCGAACTCGTGGAAGGCATGGAGCCTGACTCTTCCGAGCCGGATCTCGATCACGAGGACCAGAGCTTGGAGCCGGAGCCCAACTTTGCGTTCGCCGCCGGGGATTGGGTCGAGCACGATCACTTTGGCACGGGCCAAGTCGAGTCGCTCGCCGGCAGTGGCATCAACGCGCGCGCCAACGTGCGTTTTGGCAGCCACGGCACCAAACAACTGATGTTGCAGTACGCCAAATTGCGTCTCGTGGAGCGCGTGCAGCGCACGGATCGGAACTCGGGCCCAGCCGGTAGGCGTTCCCCGTGAGCACTCCCTTGCCCCGATCGACCTGGAGCGAAGTTCTGCGCGCGCACTTGGCTCAAGCCCGCGAGCGCGACGAATTGGCCGAGTTCGAGCGCGCCCTGCTGGGCGTACTCGAGCAGGCGCGCGCGGTATTGCCCGCCGCGTCCATGGGCCAGGGGAGCCCTGCGGCTCCGATCCCCATGCAATTCGGCATGGTGGGCAAGAGTCCGGCCATGCAAAAGGTATTCGCGTTACTGGAAAAAGTAGTCGACTCGGACGTCAGCGTGTTGATCCAAGGCGAAACGGGCACCGGCAAGGAATTGGTAGCCAGGGCTTTGCACCATTGGGGCGCGCGCAAATCGAAGCCTTTCATGGCCGAGAACTGCGCCGCCGTCCCGGCGGAATTGCTGGAAAGCGAACTATTCGGTCACAAGCGCGGATCGTTCACCGGAGCGGTCTCCGACCGCGACGGACATTTCGTCGCGGCGAACGGCGGCACGGTGTTCCTGGACGAAATCGGTGACATGCCGCTGGCCATGCAGGCCAAGCTGCTGCGCGTGCTGCAGGAAGGCGAAGTGCGCCCGGTCGGATCCAACAAGATCGTGAAAGTCGACGTGCGCGTCGTAGCGGCCTCCAATCGCGACCTGCGCGCCATGTGCAAGGCTGGAACGTTTCGCGAGGATCTGTACTTCCGCCTGAACGTGATCACGGTGCATTTGCCGCCGCTGCGCGAGCGCACCGGCGACGTGCGCCACCTGGTGCGTTTCCTGCAAACCAAACTGGCCCAGGAAATGGGCCGCGTGCCGGACGTCGACGAAAGCGCGCTGACGGCGCTGGAGCGCTGGCACTGGCCGGGAAACGTGCGCGAACTGGAGAACGAAATCCGCCGTGCGGCGGCCTTGAGCCAGGGCACGATCGGCAGCGCGGACTTGTCGCCTCAGTTGAGGACCTAGCTACTTGGGGCTGGTCGCATGGTTGGGGCTGGGCCCCATGGCAACCAGCAACACCGCGCGCGCCGGCGAGTGGTTGGCTACTCCATGCACCTCGCCCGGCGCGGCCCAGGCCAGCCCGCCGGGGCGTAGCACGCTTTGCTGGGCACCCACGACCAAGGTCGGCTCGCCTTCGATCACGAAATAGAACTTGGTCGCCCCTGCGTGAGCATGGGGCTTTTGGGACTGACCGGGTTCCAAGCAGTAGACGTCGCAAAACATCTGCGCGGTGTCGAAGACACTGAGTTTGCCGAGCTTGTCCGGCGAGAACCCGCGCATGAGGTTGGTATCGATGAGTCCCACGGAGCGAGATGGTAACTCCAAAGTCTCGCGCAGGATAAGATCCGCGGCGCATTGGCCTTGATTTCCTATCGTTCCGCGGCGAGCAAGCCCGCGCGTCCCTGGCAGCCCATGCGCCGCCGGGGCGTGCATCACGGCTGGGCCATCGATCGGGGAACGCACGATGTCGGCAGCCGCGAATTGTCGAACGTGTCGCAGTTGCGTTCGGCCTGGCGCCAAGCCAGGCCTTTGGTCTTGCGTGGGGTCGGATCCCAGGGCGTGCACGAGCACGCGCGCGCCATCGAGTCCACGCTGGCTGTGTTCGAACGCTTGCGCGCCGGAGCGGAGTTTCAAGACGAGCTGTGGCAGCGCAAACACGTGCGACTCGAATTCGAACCGGGTGGTGCCAGCGTCGATTTGGGAGACCCGCGCGAGATCGAAAAAGTGTTCGCGCATGCGCGCGGCCGAGCTCCCCACGCGCGTCCCTTGGCACGCGATTTGTACGCCAAGCTCTCCTGGATCGCCCACGACGCGCGCGATCGCTCCTTGCGCATTCGCTTTTCGTTCGGCGCGGAACAGCTCATGGATTGGCAGAAGGAAGTCAAGCGCGCGCCCCATGCGGATCGCTTCTGTGAGGCGGTATTTCCCGAGTGCGCGATCTTGAGCGACAACCCGGTGCTGGCCGGATTCGCCCAGGAGATGCTCGGTTGTCGCGTGCGGTTGTCCGAGCGCATCGTGTACAACAACGCTCCTGGTGGGGGAGCCGTGCTCCACCACGACGCGGAGCCCAACCAACTCGGCGTGCTGTACGGGCAATTTGCCGGCCGAACCGCTTGGCTCGCTCTGCCCAAGCGCCGCTTGGCCCACCAACTGCTGGAGGCGGGCCGAGCCACCAACGCGCGTGCGGCTTTGCGCTTGCTGGACGGCGACTACGACGCGCCCTTGACGCGTTTGCTGCACAATTCTCCGCGCTTCACGCGGCGTTTGGTGGAAGTCGATGCCTTCCTCGTGCTGGAAGCCGGTGACGCGCTGTTCCTGCCTTCGCCGGCTTGGGACGATTGTTGTTGGCACTCGGTGTTCGCCCTGGGCCGGCGCGCCAGCTTGGCCCATTCCTACGGCATTTTCGCCCAGGCGGGGCCCGCACGCGTGCGGGCCAAGGCTTCCTCTGCTCGTCCGTCGCAAGGGCGCGAACGCGACGGCTGATCCGTAGCTGGTCCGCGGCCGGACCGTGAACGCGCGCAGTTAGCGAGGTTCGACGCGCAGCACCCGAAACGGACCGAATTGCGCTAGCTCGCTGCCGCGCGCTTCCGCCAGTGCGGAGAGTTCCCGGAAATCGCTCCACTTGCAACCGATCCAGGTGCGTTCGCCCTCGACCACGACCAGGAAAGGGCGGCCGGCCAAGTTTTCCAGCAGCTGGCGTTCGTAGTGGGCAAATTCGGGTTCGCTGGCGCGCGGCAGGGTCAATCCGGGATGGAACCACAGCGAGGGAGCCAGCGACTGCTTGCCGCACAATGCGTAGAGAATCGATGCGTCGCTCAAAAGGAACAGCGGCTCTTCTCGTTCGCGCAAGAATCGCACCAAGGCGCCAAAATCCCCGGCCGTATACGTGCAGATGCGCGGCAGGGCCCAGCTCATGAAGCGCAACTCCGTGGGCAGTTCGCTGCGCGCCCAATCCATGGGCTCGGAACCCACGACCACGTCGCACGCAGCGCGCGTGCGGTTCACCTTGCGCTCGAACAACCAAGTGTCGCGCAGGATCACGAGACTGGGCACAAGCGCCACCAGCGTCGGTAGCCACAGCGCGCGCCGCAAGGACAGTCCGGTCAAGCCCCAGTGATTGCGCGCCGCATGTTGGATCAAGGCCAGCGCAGCGAAGATCAGAGGAATCGAAAGTTCGGCTTGGTTGCTCGTCAAGCTGCTGTGCAAGAAGGAACTCAAGAGCAGTCCAAGGCCTAGCAGGAGCAGACCCATGGTGCTGTGCAAACCGCGAAAGCCCGACGGCCTGTGCCAAAGGCGGCGTGCTATGGATGCCATGAGCAACATCGTCAGACCCAGAGCCAAATTGGCGGACCAAAGTCCGAGCTCGTAGCCGATGCCGAACAATCGCAGCCGGAACTCGAGCAGACTGGGGAACGCACGCAAGCGCGCCCGACCTTCGTCACCGGGTCGCACGAATACGTAGGTGACGATGCGCGCCCAGTCGGCTCCCAGTGCCAAGAGCAGCAGCAACACCGCCAGCACGGTTGCTACGGCTCCGAGCGCGGTCCACTGCCAGGGTCTCAGACCACGCACCGGGCGTGCGAAAGCCGCGATCCCCAGCGGCACGAACGCCACGAAAACGGTCGGAGTCTGTTTGGAGAGCCACGCAAGGCCCAGACACGTTCCCACCGCGAGCCAGTGCCAGTGCGTACCCTCGCGACAGGCAGCGCGCGACGAAAGCACCAGCGCGAACATGCAAAATAGGAATGCATGTTGGTCCATGTAGGGCACGCCGATCGGGGGATAGAAAGTGACGGCGGCCGCGATGCAGGCAGCCAAGGCCGGCCAAGGGCCCACGCGCCAGGTGGTGAGGAAGATCCAGCAGCCCACGGCAAAGGCCGCGTTGGCCAGGGCGGCGTGCCAGACGTAGGCCAGCCAAGTCGGCCCGAACAGGCCCATGAGCAGCGCCTGCATCGCGCTTGGCACCAAGCCGTTGGGCGAATCGAAATCGCGAAACGGAACTTGACCATTCCACATGCGCCAGCCGCCGTCGAAAATGATCGACTGATCCAGCGGCATGTAGCCCACGCGGCCGTGAAACAGACTCAGTCCCAGGGCGAACACGCCGAGCGCGAGTCCGACCAGGCGCCCAGCTCGCGCGCTCAAAGGCGCACGATCGGCGTCCCGGGGGCTCACTTGGCTGCGGAACTGAGCCTTCCGATCCAATTGGAAAACGTCTTGGCCAGTTCATCGAAGCTGGCCTCTTGACCGGATTCGGCAATCGTCTCGCGGCCGTGCACGATGCGTATCGTGCCGCCGAGCTGGATCGGCCCGTCCGGCATGGGCACCGAAGCCATGCGCTCCACGGACGCACGCGCGTCGGCAATGGCTTGGTCCACGCTGCGTGACACGCGCTGAGCGAAGTCTTGCGCGGACAGCGGCCGGCCGGTCATGTCGATGACGAACTGGTCGAAGCTGCGGCTGTTGCCGGGCTTCCAGTAGCAATCGCGCAGCTGGGGTCCTACGCGCGGATTGTCGGTTACGTGGCCGTCGCGTTCGCGAAAATGCCGTCTGGTTTGGTGCACTGCCAGCTCGGCGAGCACGTAGCCGTGGTAGTACGCGCTGCTTTCGCCCGAGAGCAGGTGTGGCACGGCCAAGATCGGCAACGGGCCGCCCTGGTCCAAGAACAACAGTTCGCGCTCGACCTTGCGCAGCGCGCCTAGGATCCCATCGCGATGCAAATCTGCATCGGGCAACTCGTACAGCGCGCGTTCGCCGAAGCACACGGCGAGCATCGAGCGCGCACCCCAGGCGGCCAGGGGCTGGTTGGCGCGGATTCCGCGCTCGATCAGCTCGAAAGGCATGGATTCTCCAGCCAGGTTGCGCGCGTAGCGCGTACGCCAGTCGGCATCGCCTACGAGGCTGTCCAAGAACATGCTTTGGGTTTCGGAAAAGCCCGTGGAGGTAGGCGCGTATTCTTGACCGAAACATGGCGCAGGCATGTCGATGTTGGCGAAGTGAGCGGCATGTCCGCCCTCGTGGAACAAAGTCGCCAAGGCCCGCTGGCCGGCACCGACCACGCCTGGCAGAGCATTGGCCGTGAATTGGATGCGCGCGGGCACAAGTCGCCCGCGGTCCCGCCAAGCGACCACCGGGCCGTGCATGAAACCGTTGTCGTACTTGCCCGGACGGTCGACCAAGTCGAGCACCAACTCCGCTCCGCAGTAGTCGATTCCCAAATTGGCAAAGCTCCGCCCCCACTGCGCCAGAGCCGTTTGGAAGGGAAAATACGGATCCTGCTCGCGCGTGATGTCTCCGGACGTCAAGAAGCCCAGGTTCCAAGGCGTGATACGGTCGGCACCGTGCTTGGCTCGCAAGTGTTCGATGGCCTGGCGCGCGCTCTCGCGCGTGCGCTGCTCCAGATCCACGAGCCAGGCAAAAATTTCCGCCTTGGTGAGGCCCTCGACTCGGCGCACCTTCCAATCGTAGTAGTCCTCGGCGCCTTGCATGCGCCCCAAGCGGTTGCGCTTGCGCAGCAGGTCGGCGAAACCGTGTTCGATGACGTAGGGTTCGATCGTGGTCAAGCTCTCGAATGCGCTGCGGCGAACGTTTTCGTCCGCGTGCGTGCGCATCAAGGTCGAGAGTTTGACGCTCGAACAAGGAACGAACGTGCCCGCGGCATCCCGGTAGCCCAGCTTCATTTCGCCGCGCGCGTGTTCCAGGCGCGCCTCGTCGGCCACGATTTCAGCGGCCAAATCGCGGGCGGCTTGGCTTTCGATGGTATGGGCATTGAGCGTGCGCACCCAGCCTTCCAGGGCCGTGCGCGAGGCCTGAAACTGGGACCCGACCGGTACTTTGGCCAAGGCCGCACGCGCGCTCGCCAGGCGCCCGGGGGCCTGCAAGAACTCCTGGTACTGGATTTCGCGCTCGGCGAAGGCGGATTGCGCCTGCTGTGGGGCCGTGTTCAGTCCCATTTTGGCGTTCCAAAAAGCGTCCTCCTTGGCCGTGTGCACGCTGACGAAGGTGCGATTGAGGTCTTCCAGAACCGCTTCGGCGGCAGAGCCAGGATCTTGGGCGTTTTTCATGCTTGCAAGCAGTGGGAGGGGCCTCGGCAGTGTCGCGTCTTGCCCACAGTCCCGCAATGAAAACGGCTGGGTGCCGCGAGCCCGCGCGCTGGGCGAGTTTGGCCCGCCTGTGCGGCCAAGGGGCCCAAAGGGGGGCGCGAACTTTGTTCCCGCTCGCTTTACTCGCGCTTCCAGGCCGATACCTTGATCCCCAGCCCATGGCTACTCCTTTGGCTCACCTATGCGGTCCAGGTCGGCCTGCCCCGACCGGACGGCTCGCTAGACGTTTGGGAATCATAGGCTTGGCCTTGTTGCTGTTCGCCGCCGGCTGCGGTGACAGCAAAGAGACGCTGCAAAACGCCGAACGCCTCTTGGGACAAGGCGCTTTGGAACGCGCCGAGTACTTGCTGCGCGACTCCAAGAGCGAAGATGCCAAGGCTTTGTTGCAGCGCGCCGAGCAGATGCGCATGGCGCGTGCCCAAGCCGACCAAGACATCGCACGCATCTTGGCTGACCAGGCCATGGACACCGAGGACAAGCGCGAGGCGCTGACCACACTGCGCGACAAGTCCAAGGATCCGGTGGCGCGCGAGCGCATGCGGGCTGCCGTATCCCAATTGGCCGACCAGGCCTTTGCCTCCGGCGGGAACCAGGCGCCCAGTTCTGTTGCGGAGTCCGGCGGCCAATCTCCCACGGCAGCTACCCTGCCGGCGGAAGACGTCAGCAATGCTGCTCCCAGTCTGTCTCCAGCCGATGGTCGCACCGCGGCTCCGGTCAAGCTCTCGGACCTGGACTTGCAATTGGATGTGGTCTTGAAGGCCGACAATTTGGAACAAGCCGCGCTGCTGCTGAGCGGTTTCTTGGCCCAAGCGCAATCCACAGGTGTGGTCGATGGCGCGCCCGAGGCGGCGGTCCTGCTCGACCGGCGGTGCTTGCTCAATGACTTGGAGGCGCGATTGGCTCTGCGGCGCGAGCTGCTGGCTGTGCTTGGAGCAGATGCCCGGCCCAATCCCGCCGATGTCGCCGATCTACCCTCGGAG
>JAKFYL010000058.1 GCA_021730845.1 Planctomycetota bacterium
AGCTCAAGTGCATCGATGTGTACCAAGAGCAATCGGCGGTGGGCCGCTGCCGTATGTTGCGCTACGAGGAGTTGATCGAGTCGCCCGAGCGCGAGCTGCGCGCTGTGTGCGAATTCTTGGGCCTCGAGTTCGAACCCGGCATGCTCGCGTTCCACGAGGAACCGGATTCCCAGGCGGATGCCAAGAAGACGCAGTTTTGGAAGAACCTGGACCGGCCCGTGCTGGCGGAGAACAAAGCCAAGTTCTTGACTGAACTGAGCGCGCGGGAGATCGAAATCTTCGAAACCGTGGCCGGCGACGCTTTGGATCTCCTTGGGTACCCGCGTCACGCCGGAGTGAGCCCGCGCGCGATCGGATCCTGCAAGCAGTTGCTGTACAAACTGCAGAACAAGCACCAAAAGCGCCGCAAGTTGAAAAAGCTGTTCGAAGAAAAGGGGCGCCGGGAGCGCGAGCAGACGCTGCGCGAAATCGGCCGCAGCCGGCGTGCCCGCCAGCATGAGCCCTTGGCGCCTCAACTGGCGTACCACGTGGCGCAAGCCCCGACGGCCATGGCGACTCAACCCTCGGGCCCTGGAGCCTAAGAGTTCCTTCCGTCATGAAGCTGCCCCAATGGCCTCTGCGCGGCTCCGCAACGTTTCGCTGGTCATGGACCGTTTAGATCTAGGCGCCCTCGACCGAAGATAGACGCCATCGTGCTTGTCCTTGTCGCCCTGTTCGCGCTGTGCCTATGCCTGGCTGGATACTGGGGTCCGGGTACACACCTGGAATTCGCGCATCGCGTCCTGCGCGGCCGCCGCGGCCATCTGCCGCGCTCGACGGCGCGCCTGATCCAGGGCCAGAAGGCGGCCTACCTGTACGGCAACCTGGCGGCCGACATCATCAACTTCAAGTCCGTCGGAGGCCCCTACAGCCACTGCCACCGCTGGCAGATCATCGAGGCCATGCGCGAGGAAGCGCATTCGGAGGCCCAGGAGGCCTTCATCCTGGGCTACTTGTCGCACCTGGCCGCGGACACCATCGCCCACAACCACTTCGTGCCCTACCACCTGGCGCGCTATGCGCGCATCCAGGGAGCCAGCCACCTGTACTGGGAAATGTGTGCCGATCGCTTCGTCTCCGACGAGCGCTGGGCGGTCGTCACCGACCTCAAGCGCGATCGCGAGCTCGATGAGCTGGACGCGCTGGTCAACCAAGCCGTCCCCACCAAAGCGCTCTCGATGGGCACCAACAAGGTGCTGTTCAACCACGTGCTGCTGGTCAGCGAGCGCGAATCCTGGCGCCGCAGCATGGCCCGGCTGCAACCGATGGAAAGGCTGCGCCTCACGCGCGGCTTTTTGGACACGTTTCGTGATGCGGCGGTCGAGCGCGTTCTCTTGGCGCTGGGCAACAACGGACTGAAAGCGATCGCGGTGGTCGATGCCAACGGGAAACTCGCCCAAAAACGGGCCATGGCCTGCCGCGGCAACGCCTTGAAACGCCTCGTGATCGCTCCCGGAATGGACGGCGACGAAGGCCACCGGGCAGCAGATCAGTTTCTAGTTGGCATGGGGTCGCCGCCGCCCACCGACGTGTTCGAAGCCAGCCGCGCGCTCTAGTTCTTCGCGCTCTGGCCTAGCCGGCAGTCACTGCCCGAGGAGCCCGAGGAGCCCGAGGACAGGCTAGCTTCCGATGCGGAACCAGCGCACGACGAAGTCGTTCTTGTCGCCGTCCTTGTTCAGGTCCTTGTCGTCCGCGGATTCGTCGGACAAGAAGGCTGCTCCGATCGTCCCGCCCGCCTCAACGGCCGGGCGCGAAAGGCTATTGAGAGTGGCGATGTAGGTCGTCTGCTGCAGCGTGCTGGCGGTCGTGCGGAAAAGCACGAAGTGGGTCTTGCCGCCGCCGTTCCAATCGCGATTGTCCGCGGCTTCGTCCACGCGGAAGAAAGCGAAGCCGTTCGCGATGGCGATGCCAGCGTTATCGGCGTCGGCGGCAATCGCCGCTCCGGGGAAATCCAAATCGTTGGGCGCGCCCGAATCGAATCGCGCGATCGTCGGCGCGCTGTCGAGCTTGTCGGTGTCGCCGCCCGTGTTGACTGACTGGTCGAACACGGATTCCTGGAAACCCACCAGCCAGCGCGAGTTGTCCTCCGTCTCGGCGGACCAACTGGAACCAACGAACCCTCCCGGATTGCCGCCTCCATTGTGGTCGTACGTCCAAGCCGCGGCATTGCCCGTTGCCGGATCCAGCCAAGCGGTCAAATCGTTGTCCACGGCGGCATCGCCATCGTGATCTCGATCGTCCTCATTTTCGTCGACCACGGCAATGAAACGACTTCCCAGTACGCCGGCGCCTCGGGTCCCGCCCGGATTGTCGTCCAGGGCCACTAGGTGCGTGACGCCGTTGAAGGGCAGCACGGTGGGCGGAGCGACTTCCACCCAGCGCAGCACGCGGTCGTTCTGATCGGCATCGCCGTTGAGCGAGCAGGTTCCTTCGCTGGATTCGGGGCTAATGGTGGCGATGTAGTCTTTTTGGTTGCTGCGCAGCGCCAGGATGCGCTGGGTTCCGACCAGGCCAGTATTGACGGGCGGATTGGCCACGGGATTGGTCACCCAGTCCGGGAACTCCAAGTAGTGCAGCACTTCGTCGAGCGTGTCGGCGTCTTCGAAGGTGTCGCACTGGCTCGGCTTCCATGCCCCCCCGAACAGGGCGGGATTGTTCAAGTTCACGGCACCTTGGGCGGCTTCGTTCACCAAACAACCCACAAGCCAATCGCCCGTGGCGCGCCGGAAAGCCCGCACCGGAGCCGATCCACCGGCCATGGCCAGGCCCGTGTTGCGCAGCGGCGCGGCCGCGCTGGTACCATCCAACAACGCCAGCACGAAACCGTCGGTCGTGTCCGTATCGCCGTTCAAGTCGCGCGTCTCCACGTTTTCGTCGGCCACGGCGAACAACATGTCCTCGTCCACGGCGATCAGTTTGGCTTGCAGCGAATTGGCCACGTCCACGTTGAGCACGCGCACGGGTAGCAGCGGGCTGGCCGCGGTCACGTAAGCGATCGAGGTTTCGGGCGCGACCAGCGGATCGCCTGCCGCGGGCTCCTGCGAGAAATACAGGCGCGAGCTGGCGACGGCCACGGTTAGCGCGGCGGTTGAGCGCAATTCGCTGACAAACGTGACGCCGGCCGGTGCGGCCGTGGCGGCATCCACGGTGAGCAGCACCAAATCGTTCTGGTCGGCGTCAGTATTCCAGTCGGTTCCGTCAGCGGCTTCGCTGGTGACCAAGAACAACTCGGCACCCAGGATGGCCATGTCCTGGGCTGCCACGTTGAGCACGGTCTGCTTGCCGCTGACCATGTTGACCAGGCACGCAATCGAGTCGATCACGTCCCCGTCGGCGTTGAAATCGGTGCCCGCGGCTCCCGTGGAAGACTCATCGGCTTGGTACGCCAGCCAGCGTTCGCTTACCACCATCTTGGCCGTGGCTCCGGCGGCCTGTTTGGCGTTCTTGGGCACGAAGATGATGCCCTGGTTGTCGCTGCTGGAGCCGCAGGCCGAAAGCAGCGTGGCTGCGGCCAAGGCGCTTGCGGGGGCAAGCCAGGTTCGGACCAGTCGAAGGGCAGGGCAAGAAGACCGGGTGGTTTGGGCCATGGCGAAGTTTGCTGGAAGCAGGTAGGCGGTCGATGGATTCCAAGAATGCAGCCCAGACACGGTCGTCCCTGGGTCGTTTGCTTCGGTCCTGATCCTAGCGTTCGCCGCGCTTAGACCAAGCGCCTCCAGCGACAAACTCCAAATGCAAGCGGGGCGGCGCCTTTCGGCCCCGCCCCGCACCATCTAGGCCTGAATCGTCAGGCTCCAGCCGCTACGGACAGATCAGGAACTCCAGGCCGTTGGTCAATCCAACGGTCTGCGCGGCCGGCGGGTCGCGGAACCACACCTGGCAGTTGGCCGTCGCGCCAAGCGTCAGTTGCGGGCCGCCCGCGGGGTGATTGAGGAAGTCCTGGAGCGTGTAGCTCAAGGACCCTCCGCAGGTTGGGGAACCGCCCGCATTCTTCACCGGCAGGCGGTACAGGGTGCCGAGCACACACAGCGTGCCTCCGAAGAAGGGCGCGTTGTTCTGGCCAGTCGTCCCGAAGAACAGGAGTCCGTTCATCCCAGCTTGGATGTTGCTGCCGGTGACCGTGAAGGCACCGGGAGCGGCCAGGCTCGGAAGCCCGGAGGAGCCCATCGTCGGCACGCAGCCGCCCGAAGACACCAAGGACGTGCAGTACGTCGTCACCGGAGTGGCGTCGTAAAAGTATGGCCCTGCGTGGGATACCAGGCCTGCGTTGCCAGACTTGTCGATGGCTCGGATGTGGAAGTACCAAGGACCAGAAGGTCCGACGTTGACTTGCACGCTGGTGGGAGTGCCGGCCAAATCGATCACCGTGTCAGGCGTCGAGTTGGAAGTCTGGTTCCACAAGTAGCTCACGCCCGCCACGCCCGACAAGGCGTCCGTCGGCGTGTTCCAGATGATCGTCGCCAACTGTTGGCAGGAGACCACGTTCGTTTGGTGCGTCGAGGACCCAAGTCCTGAAATCGTCGCGGGCGCGGTCCCGTCGACCGTGACGCTGACGTTCGCGCCCTTGGGATCGGCGTTCTCCGAAACCGCGAGCACGCCGCAGCTCTTGACGCCTTCCGTGGCCCAATCCACCGTCCAATCCACAGCACGAGTCGAACCGTGGCGCAGGTTGCCGATGGTCACGATGTCGCCGCTCCAGAAGTTGTTGCTGTAGTCGGCGCTGGAACCATCCGCCAGCACGCCCGTTGTGTTGATCAACGTGCCGCCCGCGAATCCCGGATCCAAGATCACCGCCGAGGCGATGTAGGCCGGATTGGTGTAGTCGCCGGAGATCACGACGTTTTCGCCCGGCTTTACGAACTGATCGCTGGCCGAAACCGTCAACGTCGGATTGGGCGTCGTGTCGCCATAGATGACGCTGACCGTGAGGCCGATGTAGGCCGTGCCAGTGACGCTGGTGGGCCAGACCTTGAGCTTCCAAGCGCCGGTCGTCGGGTTGTCGATGATCCGGATCTCGGAGTTGTTGAGGCTCGACTGCTGCGCCGTGTAGTCACCGGTGTTGCCACCAGCGGTAAGCGGCGGAGCGTCCAGGTACATGCTGAAGTTGTTGACCAGTGCCAAGCTTGCACCAGCGGAAGCCGCAGGCTCGATGTAGTGCAGCACCGCAACCACGCGCGTCGCACCGGCATTCACGGTGAAATCGACGTCGCTATAGCCCGAGGCATTTTGGGTGTAGCCCCAGTAATACAGCGCCTGTTGAGAGGTGCCAAAGTGAGCCTTGTAGGCCTCGATGCGGCCAGCGCCGTAGATGTCCAGGAGCGGATCCGTGGGCGTGCTGATCACAGCGTCGTCCTTGGTCAAGGCCGTACCCATCAGCAGCGCTCCCAAAGTGGCCGGGTTGTAGCGCAAGAAAGGGATGTGGTCGACCAGTTGCGCGGCCACGCCGGTTACGTGCGGAGCCGCCATGCTGGTGCCGGTCTTGTTCGTGTAGCCCGTACCGGTGCCGGCGTCGATCGAAAGAATCCGAGTTCCGGGCGCGACCACGTTCGGTTTCCAGCGACCGTCGCCGCAAGGACCGCGGCTCGAACCGGGATTGATCGTACCAGGCAGCTCTGGAGTGTCGTAATAGTCGCGCACGTTGCCCACCGTGAAGGCGTTCTTGGCGGAGGCCTCGACGTTGAGCGTGGTGGCGCCGGGACCATCGTTGCCGGCTGCAAACACTTGCAGTTGTTGGTTGAGGTACACGCTGTTGTCGATGGTGCGGCAGTCTGCTTCGGAACCAATCGAGCCGAAGATGGGCGTGCCCCAAGAGTGATTGAGGACGTGTGGACGCGGCGTCACGAAGCCGTTGCTGTCCGTGACGGCACCGTCCAGCGCACCCAAAATGCTCGACATGGTCGAGCCACCGAAGAAGCAGCCAGCGCCGTAGAAAATCTTGGTGTTGAAGTACCGCCCCGTGGCGCCCCAGCCAAGCGCATTGGCTGCGCCTTCGTAGCTGTCTTCGACGCTCGTGTTGCCGTGGATCGTGCCCGCGACGTGGCTGCCGTGGCCGCAAAGATCGGTCGTGGACGACTCCGTGCTGCCAGTTAGATTGGCCGACCACCAAGTGAAACCGGTGAGGCCCGTGTGGGCATAGTCCAGGCCCGAGTCGGCTTGGCCGGCGACGGCGGCCGAGTTGGTGTTGCCATCGTAGGAGGCGCGCGTGTAGTCGGCGTTGATCAGCGGCATGGACTCGTCGTGAACCAGCGTCGGGATCCCGCGCGGTTCGATGAATTGAACGAAATCCAGCTTGGTCAGGTCTGCGGCGACCGACGGCGCCAGACGCACTCGGAAGGCGCGAATGTCGGGGTCGAAGTTCAAGGCGGTGACGCCCAAGCGCTCCAGCTCGCGCTGTTGCCAGCCGTTGGAATCGAATTCGCGGGGCAAGAGTTCCTTGGCATCGATGGCCATCACGCCTTCGGGTCCGCCGCTCTCCAGCGTACCGACGGTGCGTTCGACGGAGGCCGAGTTGAGATCGGAGTCGTACACCGAAATCCAAGCTTCCATGAGCTGTCCATCGCCCAGGCGCGCGGCAGCTTGCGTGAAACTCGGGTGGATTTTCTGCCAGGTCTTGGGCAGTCCGACCCAGCGCACGAAATCAAGCGTCGCCACGTTGTCGATTTGCTCGACTCCGAGCGCGACCTTGAGAGTGTGGTGCGGGTGGAAACCCAGCACGCGCGCGCCGGTGGCTTCGATGGCCGCGATGCGCGCCTGGGTGATGCGCTTTTCGAACATCACGAATACATAGGTCTGCTGCGTGGGCCGGCCGTCGCTGTACTGCGCGGCGAGCACGTGGTTCAAAGCGGGGTCGATCTTCTCCTCCGCCGGTGGGTAGTAGCGCCCGGCTGCGAATCCCAGGAAATACGGGTCGCCGCCTGCGGGAACGACCACGCGGTCGCCATTCGGACCGGGTTCGACCACGGCCAGCTCGGGAGCGGGCACGGCGTCATCGAGGTCGACGAGGTCGTAGCGGTTGGGCTCGCCTCCGAAGACTGGTTCGCTGGTTTGGTTGGCGCCGGGGGCGATGGGATCGCCTAGCTCGACGACTTGGACCGGAACCGGCGGAAGCTCGGCGCTTTCGGGTGCTTGGGACTGGGAAGTGGCGGATAGGCACAGCACGGGCAAAGCCCAGGCCGAGCGCAGGAATCGTTTGGGAACCATGGGAATCTCTCGTCGTTTGGGGGAATGGCTGAGGACGCTTGAATGAGGTGGCCGCTACCGACCGCATCAGGGGGGTAGCGGCTCTCCTATGGGGATCCAGCCGGGGTCCGGGCGCCGCGTTACACTCCTTTTGGCAGAGATTGCCCATGGATGCGGCCGAGCCGTCGCGACGTGCTGGCAAGGGATAGAATTGGGGGAACCTGCGGCCGCAACCTTGATTCCTGACATCGAAACCCTGACGGAAGCTGCGTGCCGGGGAGACCGCGGGGCCCTGGAACGCCTCTTGGAGCATTTCCTGCCCGAAGTGCGGGCGTTCGTACGCCTGCGCGCCGGCGCCGCGCTGCGGGCCCAAGAATCCACCTCCGATTTGGTCCAGTCGGCTTGCCGCGAAGTGCTCCAAAATGCGGGGCAGTTCCGTTTTCCTGGCGAGACCGCGTTCCGCCAGTGGTTGTTCACCACGGCGCTGCGCAAGATCCAGCACCGCGGCGAGTACTACCGCGCGGCCAAGCGCGACGCCGGCCGCGAGCACGATCCCAGCGATTCCAGTCGCACGGACCTGCGCCTACTGGATGCCTACCGGCAGTTCAGCTCCCCCAGCGGCCACATCGCCATGCGGGAACAGATCGAACGCGTCGAACGGGCCTTTGAAGTGCTTTCCGAAGAGCAACGCGAGGTGGTGACCTTGGCCCACTTGGTCGGGCTCTCGCGCGCCGAGATCGCCAAGGAACTGAACAAGACCGAAGGCGCCGTGCGCGTCACCTTGCACCGCGCCTTGGCCAAGCTCTCCGGACTGCTGGGCGACGACGCGTCTGGGCCAAGCTCGAGCTAAGGCAAACGCGTCTGCTCGCACCTGGAGATCCGGGGCGCTAGCTTGTCCAACGCATGAACCTGCGCTTTTTCGGTGCCACCGGGGATACGACCGGCAGTTGCCATTTGATCGAGACCGATCAGGCGCGCGTGCTCCTGGAGTGCGGCCTGTACCAAGGCCGACGCGAGGAGAGCTACCGGCGCAACCGCTCCTTCGCCTTCGATCCCGAAAAAATCGACGCCGTGGTGCAATCCCACGCCCACATCGACCACTCGGGCAAGCTCCCCATGCTGGTGCGCCATGGTTTTGTTGGGCGCATCCATTTGACCGGCGGCAGCGCCGACTTGGCCGAAATCCTGTTGCTGGATTCGGCGTCGATACAACTTTCGGATGCGCAGTTCCTCAATCGCCAGCGCACACGCAAGACCCTGAGCAGTTCGCGAGCCAGAAAGCACGAGTGGACGCGGCGCGAAAATGACCCGCCGTATGCCGCTCGCGCGGAACTGCCCCAAGACGAAGTCCTGCCGCTGTACCTAGACGAGGACGTGCGCGACACGCTGCCCCTGTTTTCGCGCCAGCGCTACCGCGAGTGGTTCGACGTTGCGCGCGGCGTGCGCGCGCGCTTTCACGACGCCGGACATATCTTGGGCTCGGCCTGGATCGAGGTCGAAGTCACGGAACGCGGCCGCACGCAGCGCATCGCCTTTACCGGCGACTATGGCCGGCCCGGCCAGCCCATCTTGCGCGACCCTGAGCCCTTGCTCGAAGCCGACGTGTACATCTCGGAGAGCACCTATGGCGCGCGCTCGCACCTGCCCTACGCGGGCATGGAAAAGGACTTGGGAGATGCGGTGGAACGCCTGGCGCGCCGCGGCACGGGCCGGTTGCTCGTGCCGGTGTTCGCGGTTGGCCGCACCCAAAACATCCTGTACACCCTGGCCCGGATTTTCCGCACGCGCAATGTCGGCGAGGTGCGCATCGCAGTGGATAGTCCCTTGGCCACCAAGGCCACGCGCATCGTGCTCTCGCACAAGGAGTACTTCGACGAAGAGGCGCTGGCGGAATTCGTGCGCATTTCCAGCGAACGACAATTCGCGGAGCGACTGGTCTTCACCGAGTCCGTCGACGAGAGCAAGTCCCTGAATCGGGATCCGCGGCCGACCATCGTGTTGTCGGCCTCGGGCATGATGGAATCCGGCCGCATTCTGCACCATCTGTCCTTTCACGTTTCGCGCCCGGACTGCGAGATCCTGGTGGTCGGATACCAGGCGGCATCGACCCTGGGGCGGCGCTTGGTGACCGGCGCCAAGGAAGTGAACATCCTGGGCAATCGCCACTACGTGCGTGCGCAAATTACGCCCATGCTGGGCTTTTCGGCACATGCGGACCGCGAAGGATTGTTGGCCGCACTGACTCCACACGCCGGGCGTGCGAAAGCGCTCTACTTGATCCACGGTGAAGACGACCAACGCGCGCCGCTGGCGAAGGATCTGCGCGAGCGCGGCTTTGTGCGCGTGGAATGCCCGGAAGATGCGCGCGAATTCGCACTCTAGGACTCGGTAGGACTTGGTAGCGCGGACGTTTTACGCGCTTTGAACCCAAGTTGATTCGAGGATCCGGAGCCCGGCAACGTCTCTAGCAGAGACGTCGGCGTGGGACCGTTCCTACCCAAGGAAAGTGAATTGGGGAACGAGATTTGCGGCACGGTCCGTGCTACCGACCACTTTCCTAGAGGAGGCTCGCATGTCTCGAATCGTGACCGCGAACAGTGTGTTCTTGGCTGGCTGCGTATGGCTCTTGGCAGCTCCGCTGGTCGCGCTGCCCGGAGGATCCAAGCCGCTATCCGTGCAACCTGCCCTGGGTGAACGGCCTGGAGAATTGCTGTACCAAGGCAAGGGCTACGCGCCGAATGCATTGCCGGTTCAACTGAGCGCCGAACACAAGGAACAGCTTGCGCCGTGGCTGGAGTGGGCTAGAGCCAACGATTCGCGCGGCGAGTTGGACGCTTCGGGAACCGTGCTGCTGCTCGTTCCCGCAAGCGAAGGCCGCAACCAGGCGCGCCTCGAGTTGGTCGATCGCACGCTGAAGAGCTTGGATTCGGCCTTGGGGAAACCCGCCGGCGCCCAGCCTGCGCTGCTGATCTTGGCCCAGGCGCAGCGAACCCAGACCATGGGGTCCCTGGCGGAGTCCATCGCCAAGTCCCGACCAGAACTGAGCGGTTGGGCTAGCAACGTGCACCTCTCGGGAGGATTCTTGTTGTCGCAACCGTTGATCGGCGCCTGGACCTTGGAGGGAGAGGGCCGCGAGGAATTCGATCCCGCCGGCGAACTCGTGCACCGCCTGGCGAAGCTGTATTGCATGCAACGCTTTGGACGGCTCCCCCATTGGATCGCCACCGGGATTGCCTGGCACTTGGAACTGAGCGAGCGGCGCAAGATCACCTGCTTTCCCTACCGCAACGACTTCGTCTCGGTGAACGGCCACGACGGCTGGGAAAGCGACCTGGGCAGCGAGTTCCAAAAGCGCGCCAAGCAGCCGCTCGAGTTTCAGGACCTTGCCGCACTAGCCCGCGGCAGCTACCAGGAAACCGCGGCAGCCAAAGCTTGGGGCGCGGCTAGCTATTGGATGACGGCCAGGACACCGGGGCTGGCCGCGGCCTTGGCCGAACTCGGTGCGGCCTACGAAACCGAAAGCGTGATCACCAAGCCCGATGGCTCCTGGGAGCGCGACGTGCACTTCGAACTGAGTCCCGCGCGGCAAACCGAAATCCTGAGCAAGCACTTGGGGCCTGCCTGGCTCGGGGAACTGCACAAAGCGTTCGCCTCCGGAATCGGGCGCAGCGCGGAAAAGGCCCGCAAGTCGACGGGGTCCAAAGCTCCCAAGTAGCCGCCACCATGCGGCGGCGCGTGCTAGAGCGCGATGGCCAAGCCTGGTAACTTGGCGGACAGATGCCCCTGCGCTTTTCCCACATCGCGAGCTTGGCCATGGGCCTGGCCGGAGTTGCGTTCCTGGCGCGCTGGGTCCCTGGGCAAGAGGCGAAGGCCCCGGCCCAGGTGACGCAGGACGTCCGTCCCCCGCTCGTCCCCTGGCCGCTGTCGACGCCCGCGCCGCTTGCAAGCGATCACATTTCGCGCATCGATTCCTTCGCGCAATCGGCTTGCTACGCCTGCCACCGCGAGGTCACCGAGGAATGGGCCGGCACGTTGCACGCGGCGGCTTGGCTCGACGATCTGTACCAGGCTTCCTTGCGCGACGTGAAAAAGCCCGAGGCCTGCCACGGTTGCCACATTCCCAGCACGGTATTCGGCCTGACTCCGGGCGCGCCGCCCTTGCCGCGCAGCGACGATCTGCACTTTGGAGTGAGC
>JAKFYL010000467.1 GCA_021730845.1 Planctomycetota bacterium
CGCCATCGGTGACGTGATTCGCGGCCCGATGCTGGCCCACAAGGCCGAGGACGAAGGCGTCGCCTGCGTCGAGGGCATTGCCGGCGGCCACGCTCACATCAACTACGATGCGATTCCATCCGTCGTGTACACGGCGCCCGAGATCGCCGCCGTGGGCAAGACCGAAGAGGAACTCAAGTCCGCGGGCACGAGCTACCGCAAGGGGTCGTTTCCGTTCATGGCCAATGGTCGAGCCAAGGCGCTGGGCCAAACCGAAGGCCGCGTGAAGGTTCTCGCCGACGAGCGCACGGATCGCCTGCTGGGCGTGCACATCCTGGGCCCGCGCGCGGGGGACTTGATCGCTGAGGCCACCGTGGCCATGGAATTTTGTGCCAGCGCCGAGGACTTGGCACGTTCCTGCCACGCGCATCCCACACTTCCCGAAGCCCTGAAAGAGGCCGCGCTCGCCTCCATGGGCAGGGTGCTGCACCTGTAGGGCCCCACCGGGCGCGCCTTGCCCCGCTCCGTGGCGCGCCCATGATTCCTAGGTCAAACTGTTCCTAGGTCAAACTACAGAATACGAGCGCTGCATGGACAGCCAAGAAACAAGCCAAGACGCGCGCACCCGCCAGTCCTTTGATGTGGCGCGCTCCAGCGATCCACGCGCTGGTGACAGCGATCAAGGCAAAGCAGCTCCGTCGCAGGGCATTCCGGACGAAGCTCCGGGCACGCCGAAATTCGGCTCCAGCGGACGCGATTACGACCTGGGAGTGCCCGTCGGTCCGACACCGGCGATGGACTTTTGGAAGGCGCTCTACGGGCGCCGCTCCGTGCGCCGCTTCAAGCCCGATGCCGTGCCGCGCGAGCTCGTCGACCAAGTCATGCACGCCGGCATTTGGGCGCCGTCTTCGTGCAACTACCAGATGTGGGATCTGGTCGCGGTCGATCACCCAGAGATCAACCGGCGCTTGGCCGCGCTCTCGACGCAGATGGGCAATGCGCCCGTGAACATCGTGGTCAGCTACGGCCGCGATTTCTCCGAAGAAGCGTGGGCCAACATCCAGTCGGCCAGCGCAATGATCCAGAACATGAGTTTGGCGGCTCACGTCTTGGGTCTGGGCACTTTCTGGATCACCCAGATGGGCCATGCCGAAAAGGTGCGCGAAATCGTGGGTCTGCCCTACGACCGCATCGTGATCGCCGTGCTCGCGCTGGGTTACCCGAAGACTCCCACCAAGGGTCCTCAAAAGCGGCGACCGCTCTCGATGGTCACGCACTACAACCACTACGCGGGGCGTCCGATCCCCTCGTCGATCGATCCCGCCGACTGGCCGCCGGACTTGCTGGCCACGTACCAGCGGGCGCGCGTGCTCAACGGATTGCGCCACAACAAGCCGCGGGCTTGGGAAGTGCGCGCCGTTGGGGAAGCTCTGGAGCGATTCGTGCCCGAAGGGCGAGAATCCATGGCCGATGGCAGCCAGCCCAGGCTGTGGCTGGACGTGCTGCCCTGCACGGGCATCGTCACCGAGCGCCTCGGCCGCGAGCGGCGCGGGTTTCAGTTCGAAGTCGCCGAGCGTTCGCGCGATGTGGCGGAATGGGTCAGCGCGCGCACCTATCCCCCGGCGGTCGTGCGCGGTTGGCCCGAAGCGAGCTCGGAATTGCCCAGTCCCAAGGACGGCGCCTACGACGTGATCTCGTGCTGGTTCCGCTTGGAAGATTTGGCGCCCGGAGACCGGCCGGAATTGATCGCGTGCTTGGCGCGCTGGCTCAAACCGGGGGGCAAACTACTGCTGGGCCTTGTCAACCAGCGTTCCTACCACGTGCTCAGCGAGCGCCTGCGCAGACGCCGCGGCGGACCGCGCGGCGTCGAGTACGTGCTGTCTCCCGACCCCAACATCGGGCCGTTCCAAGCCGTGGCGCCGGCGAAAATCGAGCAGCTGTGCATCCAGGCCGGATTGCAGCTCTCCGGTCGCTTGGGAGTCCAGGCCACTCCGCCGGTCGAGGAAGTGGAGTTCCGCGCGCGCAATTTCGCCGAGCGCACGCGCACAATCGCGCGCGGCCTGGGCGCGGTGCTGCGCAGCCTGGAATACCTGCCGCTGGTGCGCTCGCGTCTGGGGCGTTTCCAGTTTCGCCTGTTCGTCAAGCCGAACTAGCTGCGCCTAGCGCGCCGGCGCGCTGGGCTTTTTGATGCCTACCTCGATGGCTCTCCCGCCGGTCTTCTCGGCCAGCGCGCGCCAGCGCCGCACCGAAGCGGGACTGGCATCGACCAGCACTGCGTCCAGCACCACGGGTCGAAAACGGGTGCGGGCGAGCACCAAGGGCGCGATCACGTCCATGTCGCTGTGCAATCCTCCCGTCGGCACACCATCGGTGAGCACGATCAGCCTGTCCGTGAGCGGATCGCTCCAAGCCAGGGTGAAAGCGTCGTAGAAGTTGCCGCGCCCGCCGGCTTGGCAAGAGCCGAAAAACTCGAGCGCGTTCTTGACGTGTGAGGAATTGGCGGGCACCAAGCGCTCCTTCCAGGGGATGGGCGCGCTTGAAAAAGGAATCAAGTTGAAGTGCACGTTTGCGTGCAGGCTCGAGAGCGCGCTGCGCAGATTCTCCCCCACGATCGACTTGGGAGTGCCGCCGCCTTCCAGCTCCTGGGCCATCGAGCCCGAGAGATCGAACAGGAAGCACACGCGCTCCGAGTCGATGGAAAGTCCCATGAGTCCGCCGGTGGTCGTCGCTCCGGGCGCGGCGCGTTGGGGGGCTTCGCGCGCGGCCGCAGGACTGGAAACCGGCGCACGCCAGTCCGGCGCCAAGTTCGCTAGCCAATCTTTCCACGGCCGGGGATCCAAACGGTACTTGAGGCCGCTCAGGTCTTGCAGTTGGTCGAGCGCGGCCGAGCGCACCCACAAGCTGTCGTCGGCCTCCAAGCGTTCGAGCAAGATTTCGACCGCGGGACGGCTGGCGATCTCCCCCAGCGCGCGCACCGCGGCCGAGCGCGTGCAAGGATCGCGCTCGGCCGCCAGACGTCGCGACCAATCCAAACTGCGCGCCCAGCAAAGGCGCACGCCGATCTCCAAGGCCGCCAAACGCACGGGCGCGGAGCCCAGCTCGAAAGCGCGGCTGGTTTCGTGCTCGAGCTCAGGCGGCGCAAAGCGCGCGTAGGCAGCTAGCGCGCTCGCCGCCAGCGCGGGGTCCTTGCCGGGAGAACGCGCGAGCGCCAGCAACGCGCGCTCGAGTGGGTCGAGCTTGCCCCGCAGCAAACCGTTTTGCGCCAGGACCTCTATGGACGTGCACAGACGGCGCGAAAACTCGCCGTCCTTGGCATCCAGTGCGCGCGCGAGCAACTCAGCGTCGACCGCTCGGTCCGCAGGGCCAAGGAGTTGGGCGGTGCGCCAGCGCACGCGCGCTGCCTTGGATTCCAGTCCTTGTCGCCCTAACAGCTCGCGCCACAAGCGCTCGGAACCAAGCAGCGGCAAGTCGAGTTGCGCGCGATCGGCGACAGCCGACTCCGGATCCGCAAGACTCGCGATCACCAGCTCCCAGGCCTGCTCCGTGCCCAATTGCACCAGCTTGCGCACGGCTTCGCGGCGCTCTTCGCTGCGGCCGGTGCGCAGGTCCTTGGAAAGCTGCTCGAACAGAGCCCTGGGATCGGGCGGTTTGGCGGGAGCAGGCTTTCCTTGCGCGCTCGCGCACGGCCAACTGGGGAACGGCCCACTGAGAGATAGCCAGCCGCAGGCGGCCAGGAATGACAGACACAGTATGTTTCCCACGACCTAAGCCTGGTCGCGCGGGATAGCGCTTGGGTTTCACGCGACGATATATGGCTGCGGCGAAATTCGCCGCAAAACGCTCACTTGCTCGAACTCTGGCCCGATGCGGAGCCGATCGGTGCAGGCGAGCTGCTTCCCTCGAGCAGCGCCAGGATCACGCCCGCGACCACCAGCAGTCCGCCCCACAGCACGGCCGCCGCCGGAGCCTCGCCCAGGATCGTCCAAGCGAGCAACGACGCCCCCAGCGGTTCCAGTAAGGAAACTAGGGCAACGGGTGTCGTGCCCATGTGGCGCAAGGCGAAGTTGTAGCTGGTGTGTCCGATCATCTGCGGGAGCAGCACGATCCACAGCACCCATTGCGCGCGCGGCCAATCGAGCGCGAGTTCCTGACCCGTGAGCAAGCACGCCAAGGCCAGGAGCACGCCGGCCGTGCCGTAGCACCAGGTTGCATAGGCCGCCAAATCGAGCTTGGCGCGCACGACGCGGCCGCACATGAAGTATCCAGCCGCAAACACGGCCCCCAGCAGGGCCAGTCCATTTCCGAACCAATGTCCGCCGTCGCTGCCGACGCAAGCAACCCCGGCCATGGCCAGCGCGATTCCGGCCCAAGTTCGCCCGCCGACGCGCTCCCCGAGAACGACCGGGCTGGCGAGCGCCACCCACACGGGCGTGGTGCACACCAGGAGCATGCTGGCCGCCACGCTGGTGTGCTCGAGGGATTCGATCCAAGCCGCGAAGTGCACGGCCAGGAACACGCCGGCTCCAAAACCGAGCACGCGCTCGCGCGGGGCGAGAATAGGCCAAGTGCGGCGCAAGGCGGCTAGGCCAAAGGGCAAGAAAGCCAGCCCAGCAAGCCCCGACCTCCAAGCGGCCACGGTCAGCGCGGGAGCCTGGGCCTTGCGGATGAACACCGCACTGGAAGAAACCGCTAGCACGGCCAGCACGAGCGCCGCGCGGGTCACAAGGGGCCGCGGGGGGTGCGTCATCGGCGGCAGTCTACGCTCCTCCAATACCGCGGCCTTGGGGAGCTGGCGCGAGTTGGCCGCGCGCAGCCAAACCGGCAGGAGAGGCCCTTGGCGACCCCGCCAGGCGTGCCCTGGACACCGGCCGACCCCTATGGATGGCCTAATTTTCCGACGGATAGTCTATTTTTCAACAAAATTATAGTACGCAACGCCGTTCGGACGATAAGGTTGACGACGGTTAGCTGTATTGTCCCCGCTTTGGTCCAACTGCGTTTTCCGCACATCCCTACCCGCATGTCCAGCACGACGAATCTGCGTTCCTTCTTGGAGATCCCGTACGACGAGCTCGAACAGCTCAACCTCAAAGCCAAGAGTCAGCGCCTGGAGCGCGCCGACCCCCAGGCCGTGCGCAAGGAGCGCATGAAGTACCTCGCCGGCGAGCCGCGCATCAAAGCCGTCACGGTGTGCTTCACCGACCTGGAAGGCCGGCTGCACATGCTCGATTACGACAAGAACTTCCTGCTCAAGAGCGACGAAAACCTGACTTTCGACGGTAGCTCGATTCGCGGTTTTTCCTCGCAGGCGGAGAGCGACTTGCGCTTGAAGCTCGATTGGATGGCGTTCTACTGGTTGCCGTCCGACGTCTTCGGGCCGGGCAAGGTGCTGGTGTTCAGCGACGTGCTCGCGCGCGACGGATCTCCGTACGAGGGCGACATGCGCGGGCAGCTCAAGGCCTACCTCGCCAGTCTGCACGCCAAGAGCGGTTTGACCTGCTACGCGGCCAACGAGATCGAAGGCTTCTTGTTCCGAGGCCGCGAAGCGGAGCGTCACTTCCCCGAGTCGCACAAGTTTGAGTACGTCTCGATCGGGGGCTACTACCACTCGCTGCCCAGCGACCCGCTGCGACTGTTCATCGACGCGGCCGCGGAAGCGCAGCGCGCCATGGGGTTCGCCAACGAGAAGGACCACCCCGAGGTCGCCCCCAGTCAGTTCGAAATGAACTTCGAATACTCGGAAGCGCTGATCGCCGCGGACCAATTCCAGATCTACAAGCTGCTGTGTCGGCAGGTGGCCGCGCGCATGGACATGACCGCTTCTTTCTTGCCCAAACCGGTCGTGGGCATCAACGGCAGCGGCGCCCATACCAATCTTTCGATTTCCAAGGGCGGCAAGAACCTTTTCTACGACAAGAAGGGCCAAGACGGTCTGTCGGCCATGGGCTGGGAGTTCGTCGATCGCGTGCTGGCCAGCGCTTCGGACATGTGCTTGGTGCTCAACCCCAGCGTCAACGCCTACCGCCGCTTGGACCCGCATTTCGAGGCCCCCAACCAGATCAAGGTCTCGGCCATCGACCGCGGGTCGATGATTCGGATTCCCTTGGGCAACGAGCGCAGCACGCGCGTTGAAGTGCGCTCGGTCGGACCGGATACCAACATCTACCAAGCGCTGTACGTGATCTTCCGCACAGGGCTCGACGGCCCGCAGGGCGACAAGGATGAATCCAAGCGCGCCCGCACGCGCTTCCTCCCCAGCAACATCTACGACGCCATCCGGCTGTTCAAAGCCAGTACATGGATGCGCGAGCTCCTAGGCGCAACCGTGCACGACAAGTTCTCGGAGGTCAAGCTGAACTCCGCGGAACGCTGCCCCAAGGAACTAGGAACGCGCGTCAAGCGCTCGGAAGTGCAATTCCATCACGAAGTCACGAACCAGTTCCTCTGGAACGACTTCTAGTCGCTACGGCCGGAAGTACGGGCAAACACCGGCTGCGACGCACGGAGCGTCGCAGCCGGCTTGCTTTGGCTAGACTGGCCAAGATCGATGTCCTTGCCGCTGACAACCCCGGTGGAATTCCAAGGCGTGCACGCTGCGTTGCTGCCGCTGGAAAAATCCCACGCCGAGGGTCTGGCGCAGGCGGTGCGCGACGGGGAACTGTGGAATCTGCATGTCACGCGCATTCCTCGGCCCGAGGAGATGGCCGCGGAAATCGAGCGCCGCCTCGCGCTCCAGGCCCAGGGCAAGATGTTGCCCTTTTGCGTGCTCGACGCGCAGCGGCGCCCCATGGGCATGACCACGTACATGAACATCGACCACGAGAACCGGCGCGTCGAAATCGGATCGACTTGGTACGCAAAGAGCGTGCAGCGAACTGGGCTCAACACCGAGTGCAAGCTGTTCTTGCTCACGCATGCGTTCGAGCGCCTGGAATGCCTTGCCGTGGAACTGCGCACCCACCGGCTCAACACCGCCAGCCGGCGCGCCATCGAGCGCCTGGGAGCCAAACTGGACGGCATCCTGCGCAGCCACATGCGCATGGGCGACGGCTCGCTGCGCGACACGGCTGTCTACAGCATCACCGCCGAAGAATGGCCGGCCGTCAAAGATCATCTTCAATATGAGCTGACTCGAACGCGCTGAGCGCTTTGCCGGCCGCGGCGGCGGAAGTGGCTCGGTCGTTTCGTACCCGGCACTGCCACGCAAATGGACGGGGACTCATAGAAAATCCGAGTGCCTAGGCAAGCCGCCCATTGCACAGTCGGCCCAGAACTGTTGGCGCACAAGTGTGGCATCGGCGACAATTCGGGTTGCTCAAGGGCCACTCGGCGCACAGTCGATCTTGCCTTCTCCGCCTTACCCCACATAGCGCCATGAAAGTCAAGGTAGCGATCATCGCCTTGCTCGCGTTCGTTGGATTGTTCCTGCTCAACAAGTCCATGAACGAGAAGAAGGAATACATCCCCGGCATTCCGGCTTCCGACACGCCGACGGCAGCAGCGGTGCGCGAAAAGTTCACCGTGGGCTTTCTGCCGGTCACATGACACCTCACCTGTCCGGTCACCAGTTGGGTGACCCAGCACAGCACGCAAGGCACCGTTTTCGAGTCCCAGAAGTTTATGGAATTCCCGTCCATGAAGGAGGCCCTGATTGCGCGCAAGATCGACGCCACCTTCATGAACGTGCCGCTGGCGATGAAGCTGGTTCTCGACGGAGTCCCCGTGAAACTCGTGTACCTAGGCCACCGCGACGGCACCGCCGTGGTCGTCAAGCGCGATGGACCGATTCAAAAGTTCGAAGACCTGCGCGGCAAGGTGGTGGCGATTCCTGGAAGATTTTCCAATCAGAACATATTCCTGCACCGCCAGATGAAACAGTTAGGCATGCCCTTCGATTCGCTGACGATCAAGGAAGTTCCGCCGCCCGAGCACCCCTCTTCCCTGGCAGCGGGGGCCATTGACGCCTACATCATTGGTGAGCCGCACGCAGCCAAGGCCGAATTGGACGGCTACGGACGAGTCTTGATGCAAATGCGCGACGCCTGGCCCAAGTTCATTTCCTGCGCACTGGTCGTGCGGCAGGAAGTGATCGACGGCAATCGCCCGTTGGTCGAGGAACTCGTGCGCGGGATTGCCAGCTCAGGAGAGTGGCTGGATGCGGACCGAACAACCGGGGCCCAGCATCGCAAGGATGCGGCCGTCGTTGCGGCCAAGATGTTCTACAACCAGCCGCAAAAGCTGCTTGAATTCGTCCTGCTCAAGGACACGACGCGCGTGTCCTATACCCAGTTGACTCCCATCCAGGCCGACTTGGACGAAATGATGGAGCTGGCGGTCGAGTTGAAAATCTTGCCCCAGCGCATTGAGTTCGAGCAGTACGTAGATGCCTCCTTCGCACCGGATCTCGATTCCATCGAGCTCAAGCTCGACCGGTTGCCGGACGTCGATAAGATCGCTGCGCAGTGAATTTCCTGCCCTATCTCGTCGTTGTTGGCGCACTGATCGCGATCGCCGCGGCAAGTCGCCTGCGTGACCCGCTGCCCAAGTACTTGCTGCCGCTCTTGGTGGCCGTGATCTTCGTGTGTCTGTGGCAGGTGGCGGCCGACGCCGCGCGCTACGAGCTCAAGGACGCAGACGGTCAGTTCGTACGCTGGGTCGAAGTGTTTCCGACACCGCGCAGCACGGTGCTGGGCATGGTCCAGCCGGTGAAGGACGGCACGCTCCTGCGCTACGCCATCTCCAGCGTGTATCGCGTGGCGGCTGGATTCGGCTTGGCCGCCGTCATCGGGATCCCTTTGGGACTGTGGGCCGGTTGGTACACGCGCGGCTTCGAGGCCCTCAATCCCTTGATCCAAGCCCTGCGGCCGATTTCGCCCATCGCTTGGATTCCCTTGGCCGTGCTGTGGTTTGGTGTCAAGGATGCGGCCGCGATCTTCTTGATTGCCTTGGCCTCGTTCTTTCCGATCGTGACGGGATCTATGACGGCCGTGCGCACGATTCCCATGGTGTACGTGCGCTCCGCGCAGAACTTCGGGCTGAAGGGTTTCGAGCTCTTCCGGCGCGTGGTCTTTCCGGCGTGTTTGCCGCAGATCATCACCAGCTTGCGCATGGCCCTGGGCATCGCCTGGATGGTGATCGTGGCCGCGGAGATGATCGCGGTCGATTCCGGCCTGGGCTACTTGATCATGGACGCGCGCAATGCGAACTACTACGACCGCGTTGTCGGAGCCATGATTTCCATCGGATTGATCGGCGTGGCACTGGACCTCATGATGCGCCGTTTGGAACGCTTCGACGAAGTTCGCTGGGGCTTCTCCAAGGTCTAGTCGCCGATGGCCGAAACCAATCCCAAAGCGCCGGCGGCTCCCGCGCGCGTCCCCCACCAAGCTCGGACGGCCAAGTCCAAGGTCGAGGTGCGCGGCGTGACCAAGCTGTTCCAGCGCAAGTCCGACACGCTCGAAGTCTTGCGCGGCATCGACCTGAGTGTCGAGAGCGGTGAATTCCTGTGCTTGCTCGGTCCTTCGGGCTGCGGAAAGTCCACTCTGCTGAGCATCATCGGCGGTTTCGAACAGCCGACCTCGGGAAGCGTTGCGATCGACGGCGTCGAGGTGCAGCGGCCGGATCCGCGGCGCATCTTCGTGTTCCAGGAGTACGGGATTTTCCCGTGGGCCTCGGTGTGGGACAACGTGGGCCTGGGACTGCGTGAGCGCCCCAAGGAAGAACAGGCGCACATCATCCGGCGCTATGTGGACCTAGTCGGCCTGACCGGCTTCGAAAAAGCCTACCCCGCCGAGATCTCCGGCGGCATGAAGCAGCGCGTCGCTCTAGCTCGCGCGCTGGCCGTTTCGCCCGACATCATCTTCATGGACGAGCCGCTGGGCGCCTTGGATTCGCTCACGCGCCTGCAAATGCGCGGCGAATTGCTGCGCATCTGGCAGCAGGAGCAACCAACGATTCTGTTCGTCACCCACGATGTGGACGAGGCCTTGCAACTGGGCGAGCGCATCGTCGTGATGAGTCCTCGGCCCGGTCGCATCGCGGAAATCGTCCCCGTGGACCTGGATCACCCGCGCGATCTGGGTACAGCTGCCTACGGCCGCCTGAAAAATCGCCTGTACGAACTCTTGGGTGTCGGTCACGCGGTCTAGCGCGCGGCCCGGAAGGGAAGGAACTTCCCTGGCGCTTTGCCCGCATCCGCACTAGTTTGGAGCAAGTGCCGGACTGGATTCCCCCAGTTCCTCGCCTTCTGGTTCGCAATCTTTTGGTGCTTTGAGCCGACTCCCGTTTCGTTCCAGAATCAAGCGCGGCATCGCGCTGGCCTTGGCCGCCGCACTGGCAACGCTGGTCTTGGCGGAAGTCGGCGCGCGCATTGTGATGCGCGCCAAGGGTCGGCCGCACTCGGCGTGGCGCACCGCACAAGTAAACGCCAATACCAGACACTGGCTGGCAAACAGTCAGGATCGCGGGCCCACGCTCGCTGGAAAGGAAGCGGACACCTCGGCGGTGGTTCCCGGCCAGGTCCTGTCGCCGTTCGTGGGAGTCGACCAGTCCTGGTCCATGGACGGGTACGTGGAGATGCTGAACTGGTTTGGTACCGAGGTCGGCGCCGAGTGGTACGACGTCTTGGTGCTCGGCGGGTCGGTGGCGGGGCAGCTAGCCGCCAACGGAGAGACGATCGAACAGGAGCTGGCCGGCGATCCGCGCCTGCAAGGCAGGCGCGTGCGCGTGCACAACCAAGCGCGCGGCGGCTTCAAAGCTCCCCAGACCTCGATCTTGGCCGGACTCTTGTTCGAACTCGGTTGGCAGCCCGATGTGGTGTTGCTCGTCGACGGCTTCAACGAGGTGGCCATAGGCAATTCGAACCGCGCCAACGGAACGCATCCCTTGTATCCCTCGCTGGGGCACTGGGCCAGCTTGATCTCGCGCTCGAGTGCCGATCCGGAGGATCTGGCTCTGCGCGTCGAAATGGTGCTCCAAGCTCGCAAGGCAACCGGGCTGCTCGATACGGCGCTCAAGCTGCGCTTGCACTACAGCGCGCTGGCTTCGCAGTTGGTCGAGGGACTTCTGCGTCGATCCAAGGGCCGCTACGCGCAAGCCGCTCAGCGACTGACCGAGCGCAACACGGATGAGACCGAGGAACTCGCCGCTGTGCGCGGACCTCCGCCCCCGACGGACTGCGCCGCGGGCCTAGCGTTCATCACCAAGATTTGGGCGGAATCGTCCGTGAACCTCGCGGCCATGTGCCGCGCGCGCGGGGTGCCGTTCGTGCATGTCTTGCAGCCTACGCTGTACGACGAAGGATCCAAGCCCATCACGCGCCAGGAATTGGATACGGGCCCGATCAGCGAGCATTGGAAAGAAGGAGTCGTTTTGGGCTACCCCCTGCTGCGCGAGGCCGGCCGGCAACTT
>JAKFYL010000161.1 GCA_021730845.1 Planctomycetota bacterium
GACAGGACGCTTCCCTGCGCGACCATCCAAGGTCGCCTCCAGTGCGGCAGGCTCTTAGGAGCCTGGGCGGCGATCGATGCTCAGCTTGGAAACCAACTCGGCGGAGGGTGGCCAGGGACTTGGCGGCGCAGTGGGTACTACGCGTTGATCCGCCTGCTTGCGTTTCCTCCGGTACAGTTCGCCGATCCCTATCGGCAAGAGGGCTCCCAAGAGAATGCAGACAGTCCAATTCAGCGCCCGGTTGTCGATCCACTGATTTGCGAGCACGAGCACAACCATCATCGCAAGGACCTGGAGCGAGATCACGTGCCACGGGATCCGAGGGACTTGGGGTGCGTTCATGTTCGGCTCGGCTTCCTGAGTTGGTGCTCTTTAGGTGGGCTGCCTTCGGACTCCAGCCTAACAACTCTCCCCTGGAGCTGGGTTGGGCAGCGATTGGGGACGACTAGGAACCTGCCCGCCTGAGCTCGACTTGCAGCTTGTCCAGCAATTCTTTGGATGCCGGCCAGCGGCCGTCCTTGACGTTCGTTTCGAGCAACTCGAGCGCTTGTTCCAGCAGGCTGCGCCGATTGCTGGCCTCGCCGGCCATGGCGGTCTCCGCGAGGCACACCGCCAACCTGTGGCGCAGTTCAGCGTCGCTCGCATCGAATTGGCGCGCGAGCTTGTAGTCACCAGCGGCGGACTCCCACTGTCCGAAGTACTGGTTCACGGCTCCGCGCGCCAGGTATGCGCGAAAGCGTTCGCGCGGCGAATCGGCGCGCACGGCGCGGTCGAGGCGCGCTAGGGATGACTGCACCAGGGCTTTGGCGCGCGCTTGCGCCTGCTCGGACGGCGGCAGGGCCTCGAGTTCCGCGCGCGCGCGCTGGAACTCGACTTGCGCGGCGAGCACCGCGATGCGCGCGCTGCCCTGGTACTTGGCTTCAAGCGGCTGGACCAACTTCTCGATCTCACCCAAATCGCGCCCGCTGACGAGCCAGGCGCTGGCCAGGTTGTAGTCGCGCTCGTCGAAATCGCCTTGCCTGCGGCTTTCCGGAAGTGGCGTGGTAGCCGTCAGGGCGGCCCCGGCAAACAGCGCGATCGCCGTGGTAATCCCCGGCAGCACACGCCGCGCGGCCGCGACGCAAAACCAGGCTGCGAACACCACCAGCAACGGCACCAGCGCCAAGCGCACGCGCTCGCTGGTCACCGTGGCCACGATCGTGCCCAAGTACAACGTGAACACGGCGGCGATCGACCAACCGACCCGCGCGTCCAGCGGCAGCCATTGCTTGCGCAGCCAAGTCGCGGCGAATACGAACATACCAGCCAGCCCCAAGAGCCCGATGCTCTCGAACCCCGGCAGCGGCCAGGCCAGCATGGGCACGTGGCGCGCGTCCCATTCGAGGTAGTGGTTGTCCGGCACTTCGTAGCGGCCCAGGGACAGGCGCAGCTTGTTCCACAAGATCTTGGCGTGCGCGAGCGGCTGCTGGCGCATCGACTTCAGGGCGGCTTTCAGCCAAAAGCTGCTGGTTTGTGCCGCATCGAGCGACTTGCCCGAGCGCCGCTCGGCTTCGCGCTGCCAGTCGCCGGCTTCGTAGGCCGGAATGCCGCGCACCCAGGCAAACTCCGTTGCCAGGCCAAAGGGATTGTCCAAGTTGTTGCCGCCGTAGAAGTTAGTGCCTGCTCCGCTGGTGGTCAGCACGAAGCGCCCGCCCACGGCCGCGTTGCGCGCCGCTACCGGCAAGAGCACGAGCAAGACCCCGGCCAGGATTGCTGCGGCCGATCGCCAGGCGCGCAAGGCCGCCGTTGGCTTCGTGCGAGTCCAACGAATGACCAGTGGCCAAGCGACCACGAACGGCAGGAGCAACAGCACGTTGCCGCGCAAGAGCGCACCAAGCCCCGCCAGAAGCCCCACTGGAAACCAGGCGCGCCAGCTTCCCGGCGCATCTGACCGGCTGCGTTGAGCGGCGCGCAGGCCTAGGAGCAACAGCCCTACCCACAGCGGCAAGAACAAGCTGGGTTTGAGCAGCAGAGCGCTCATCCAAATCGCGGGCCGGTACGCCGCCCAGGCGACTCCCGCCAGGAGGCCGACCCACGCGCCGGCAAGGCGCCGGGCGAGGAGCGCAACTAGGACCGCTGTGACGGCGCCCAGCACCGCCTGCGCGCGACGCGCGAGGGCGCGCTGCGCCTGCGGCTGATCGCCGGCCGCGCTGTATACCAGGCCCAACCAGTAGGGATACAGCGGCTCTTGAAAGAAAATCTCCTTACCCAGCCATTCGCCGGAAGCGATCTCACGTCCCCAGGAATCGTAGGAGGCCTCGTCGATCCCCGGCAGGTCGGCCTGCGGATGGTGGCGCTCGAACTGCGCGTTCAAGGCTAGGCGCAGGCCCAGCGCGAGCGCGAAGGTGCACACCAGCCCAACGAGCCATGTACGTCGCTGCCTGCCCGGGGCCATGGGCCAGGGGTCGACGGATGCCGCCGGCGCTGATCCTTGCTGGTGCTCGCGGCCGGTATCTAGAGAGGCTTGCGGGGCGTGTCCCATTGGTCGGAGAGCGTACCGCGCGTCTCCTGCCGAACAGCGCGCGCAATCACGGAAAGCAGCGCAGCCAGCCGTCGGCCCACGGGACTTGCCGCGAGAGCCAAGATGCCCAGTGCCACCGCAAGCAGTCCCAGCCAGCCCCACCATCGCTGCGCCAAGATCAAAGCGCCGGCTGCGACGCAAAGGCCCAGCGTCAGTGCCAGCCACGGTGATGCCGTCGGCAGGCGCCGGTAACACTGAGCATGCACGCGCGCAAAGAAACCCGCGCGGCCGAGGAACTGCGCCCAGCGCGGGTGTTCGAGAAACTGCACGTAAGCGCGGGCACGCCGCTGGGCCTGCTCCTCGCGCAAGGGGCCCGGAGGAGTCTTGACCTCGAGAAACTTGGCTGCGCTCACGTGTTCGACGCGCCCCCCGGCGATGCGCGCGTGCAGCATGAGGTCCAGGTCATCGGCTGCCATTCCCGCCGTCGGCTGCCAGCTCAGGTCGCGCCGCCAGGCGCACAGCTGTCCGTGCACGCTGAACACTGCGCCAAAGCGCGACTCCAACCTCCGCACCAGTGCGGTGAGTTTGTCGTACAGGCCGCCGCCAGCTACCAGGTCGGCGCCAGCATGCCCACGGCAAGATCCATCGGCGGCAAGATCGCGCACGAAGTGCTGCGAGCCACAGGCCAGCGCGAGCCGCGGGTCGGTGCGAAAACGTGCTTCCAAGGCGCACAGCGCGCGCGGGGCAATGACCACGTCCGCATCGCTTAGCACCAGCAAGTCCACGTTCTCGCCCAGAGCCCTGCACCCCACTTCGATGGCTCCGGTCTTGCCGGCGCGCAAGGAATTGCTGAGCACTTGGAAGCGCACGCTCGCCGGGCCGACAGGAGCAAGGCCCGCGCGCTGCGCCACTTGGGCCGTGCCGTCCGTGGAACCATCGTCGACGATCACGACGCTGTGCTCGCCCGGTGCCTGCGGCCACTCGCAACGCGCCAGATTGGCCAGCTTGCGCTCGATCAGGGCAGCCTCGTTCCGGCACGGGATGATCACACCCAGGCGCAAACCAGGGTCGGCACTGCCCGCATGGGCTTCGTTCACGGCTTGGCCAGCGTCAAGGTCGCGCGCGCCAAACTCGGCCACTGCGTGGGCTGGAACAGCACGTTGTCGGCCGCCGCGCATTCCCACGTGCAAGCGCAGCGCGTGTCGGCGATTTCGCGGCGCAGTAGGTCGGCCTGCTTCGTGCGCCACAGGCGCTGCAAGTCCCAACCGACGTTGTTCAGGTTGCCGATCTCGCGACCCAAGATTTCGCACGGCTGCACGGAGCCGTTCTCGAACACCACCAGCGAAAGCTTGCCGGCGGTGCAGGGCAGGTGTTTGCTGCGATCGCCGCGCGCCAGCCGCTCGATGTGGCCGTACATCAAACGATCGCGCGCCGCCGCCACCGAGGACAGCGGGAAATCGAAGTACGGCAGTGCGCCGGATTCATTGAGCGCGCGTTTGGTCGCGACCAGCTCGGCGTAGCGATCGGGATTCACCTGCAAGAGGTGAGTCTCCATGGCCGTGCCGCGCGCCAGGTTGAGCGTGGCATTGTCGGGATGCAGCTCCCCCACCAACTCGCGCAAATGCGCTGCGATCGAATCCTGGTTCTCGGAGGTGATCGTGACCAGAATCCCCACACCCAGGCGTCCCTTGCCTTGCGCGACGTCCGTCAGCGCAGCTTGTTGACGCTTGAGCGCGCGCACGGACTCCATGGAGCGCGCGTGGCCGCCCTTGATTTGACGAATCGAATCGTGGATCGCAGGCGGACCGTCGAATGAGACCGCGACCGACAGGTACAGATCCGGGTTTTCGAGCAGGATGCGCGCGATGGCCTCATGCTGGCGTTCCTCCACCAAACCATTGGTGGGAATCGCCAGGTGTCGCAGCCCGTGCCGGCCGAAGGCGCGCGCCAAGTCGGGCAAGTCCTTGCGCAGGAACGGCTCGCCGCCGCCGAAACTGATCCACAGGAGCGGCCCCATGCGCGCGCACGAGTCCGCTAAGGACTGCACTTGCTCCAGGCTGGGGCCCGCCGCGCCCTCGGCCACTTCCTTCCAATGGAAGCAATGGCGGCAGCGCAAGTTGCAGCGCCCTGTAACGAACAGAGTGAGATGCAACGGCGGACCGCTGCGCCGAATTGCGCGCATGGCAAAGGGGGCGTAGCGCAGGGCGTTCATGCTTCTCGTCCTGAGCCAAGCGGCGCGGGACCCATCCAGTCTATTCCAGATGCGGGGCCTAGACTTGTCCGTGTGCCCCATTTCGGGCCGCGCTGGTCGTGGCTAGCCTGACTGGTCGGATCAGGCATCTTGGAATCTCGCGCGCTGAGCGGCCTAGAAAGCGACTGAGCCGGTCGCATTTCGGCGACCGGCTCTCGTTTGAGCTCACCCGGCTCACCGCGGTTTCCACCACGGCGAGCCGAGCTTAGGGGGCCAAGTTCTACGGGCAGATCGTGAACTGCAAGCCGTTGGAGAGGCCAACCGTGCTAGCCGACGGCGGGTCGCGGTACCACTGTTGGGCATTCACGACTTGACCGACGATGAGCAAGGAGCCACCCGAGGGGTGCGCCAGCATTTCCGTCAGGGAGTAGCTGTAGCCACCCGTGCAGGTACCGGAGGTGCCGGCCGAGTTCTTGATGTTCAAGCGGAACAGCGTGCCGCCGACGCACAACGTGCCGCCGAAGAACGGCGTGTTGTTTTGTCCAGCGGTGCCGAAGAACATCAGACCGTTCTGGGCGCCGTCCACTTGCGTGACGGTGGCCAAGAAGGTGCCGGAAGCCGCCAGGCTCGGGGCACCGGAGCTGCCCATGGCCGGAACGCAACCGTTGGAAGACACCTTGGAGGTGCAGTAGGTCGAGATCGTACCCGTGCAGCCGGTGTTGTCGGACAGGTAGGTCTTGGTGGCCGACGTGCCGGTGTTGCCGTGCTCGTCTAGGCTGGTGACGCGGTATCCAACGGTGCCAACCAGCGTGCCCGGGATCTCGCCGCGGAACAGCTGTCCACCGGCGTAGATCATCGGAACGTTGGTGAAGGCTCCACCGTTCAATTGCCACTGCAAGGTGGTCGTGTTGTAGCGCAGCACGTCCCACGAGCAGTTGTCGTACACCTGAACCAAGATCACGGTCGGAACCGCCGAAGGCGCGCGATTGGGTGCTTGCTGCAAGTTGGCCATGGTCGCGGCTTTGGTGTCCGCAACTTGGGTGATGTTCTTGAGCAACGTGTTGGCTTGTCCGCCGTCGTTGCCCACGATGATGTCGTAGTCGCCGTCGAGGTCGATGTCGCAAGAGTCTTGACCCAGCGTGGTCGAGCCGTCGCCCGGCAGGGCCGCGAGGGCATAGGTACCCGAGCCGTTGTTGGTGTACAGCTTGTCCTGACCCGAGAAGTTGCCGACGAAAATATCGAGGTCGCCGTCGTTGTCGTAGTCCAGGTAGTCGCCTTCGTTGTCGTCGGCGCCTGAACCAGGCAGCGTTTGTCCCGTGCCGAACGTGCCGGCGCCGTTGTTTTTGTACACGGCGTCGCTGAGTCCGGGGTAGTTCAAGCCGTACAGGTCTAGGTCTTGGTCGTTGTCCTGGTCGCCGAACTCTTGTTCGTAGTTGTCGGCTCCCGTGGCCAGCGCGTTGGCGAGCTGGCTGTTGGTCACGTCGCGCCAGATCAAAGTGCCGGACTCGGCCTTCTGATTGCGGAACAAGCGCGCGGGCGGGTTGTTGCGCGAACCGATCAAGAAATCGAGGTCGTAGTCAGCGTCCAGGTCGCCGAGCTCGACTCCCAGGGGGGAGTTGTCGACGTCGGATTGGGTACCGGTCGTGTTGGTGGTGTTGTCCTGCTGAGTCCCCTGAGCCCACAGCGCGGGAGAACCGTTCGCGATCGTAGTGCCGGGGAGCTGGAAGCAACTGGGGTTGTACTCCTTGAAGGAACCAGAACCGTTGTTCAGGAACAGGCGGTGGGGCACGTCGCCACCGAATGCTCCGCCATAGGTGGTGTGGACCAAGTCGACGTCACCGTCGTTGTCCAAATCGCCGAACACGCAGTCGCAGGACCAGTCGATGAACCCGCCGCCGCCAAGAACTGATCCGGGCGCAATCGAGGAGCACTCGGTCGATCCGTTGTTCACTCCCAGGCTCAGCCAGCGCGTCGCGGTCTGGTCGGTGAAGAATCCCAGGCTACCGGCCTGCAGATTGCCCATGTTGACCCAGAAGCGATTGCTCTGGTTGCTGATCTGGGACGTATTCGAGGTGTAGAGGTCTTCGTCGCCGTCGTTGTCGAAGTCGACGAAGTCCATGTCACGGCTGTCGTCCGTGACCGCCGGAAAGCGCGTAGTCGTTTGGTCTTGGAAGAAACCGATCGTGCCCGCTTGAGCGAAACCGAGGTTGATCCAAATGCGGTTCTGGTCGCTGCAGCAGTCGCCGCCGTCGGCGTTGACTGCGTCCATGTCGCCGTCGAGATCGACGTCGGCGAAGTCGATGTTCTCGGTGAAGGAGTTGTTGTTGGGGTTCCCCGAGGGGAGCTGGGCGTTGGCGAATTGGTATTGGGCCGATGCCGACGCCTGCAAGGCGGCGGCGCCCAGAAGCGACATGCCGAAAGTTCGGGCTATTCTGTGCGCGTTCATATGGTGGCTTAGGGAGGGTTGGTTCGAGGTTGGCGCTCGCGCGCCACGAAGAAAGGATCCTGTTTCGAAAAAACTCCCCAAAGTTCCCGCGCGGGGCCTCCTCGCGCAGACTAGAACTGCGCGGGGGCTGAGCCGGACCCGATTGCGGACACTCCCAGGGAGAGTACGTAAGTGTCGCCCACGGAATCCCCTTCGGCAATCCCAGCTGCCCGAAATCCGGGCCAGATGCCTGGAATGGTCGGCCACGGGTGCGAGGCTTTTCGCCACCGGCTTGCCGACCCGAGCGAATCGTGTCCTGGCCGAAAAGGGACTTGCGCATGGGCCAGAAATGGCTGCCGGCCCGGTGCGCGAATAACTATTTGCTCACCGAAGCAGGGAACGCCCGCCAAGGGCCCGCGCGCGGCGCGGCTCAGCGCGCGCCCAGGGAGCGCTCGATCATGACTCCGGCCAGGAACAGTCCCCCGCCGAAGGCCAGGCCCATCATCTCTACCTTCATGGAAGCCAGGCCGTCCTCGGCCAGCCCGTAGCTGACGCTGTATGCCAGGCCCGCCAGAACGAGCACGAGTCCGGCTCCTTCGAGGAACTTGGCCGCGTACCACAAACCGCGCTTGTTCATCGCCTGCTCATTGTCGGATAGCGCCTTGAGGGATGGAAACTTCTTCCCGTTGGCGCGCCTTCGTCGCGCTCGGCTCGGGAAGTTGGCGCAGGATCGCGGCGCACAGCCGCTCGGGCGTCAGTGTGCGCGTGTCCGTTTCGGCGCGGTAGGTGCAAGCATCTTGGGCGGTGCTCACTACCTTCTCGCCAAGTCCGTACAGCTCGATCTCTGCCGCGCTCGTCGGTGCGAAGAACGCCACCACGCGCACCTCGCGCGCGAGCGCCACGTGCAAAGCCAAGCTGTCGCTGGTCAGCAGGCAATCGCAGCAAGCCACCAAGGCCGCGAACTCGAGCAGCGAATTCTGCGTTCCGCCGTCGACAAGATGCGGGCCCTGGCCAACCAACTCCACGATGCGCCGATTGCGCTCGGCTTCGTCCTGCCCCCCCAGCAAAAGAAAACCGACTTGACCCGCGAGCACGCGATCCAGGTGTCGCACGAGCTGGGCCGTGCGCTCGGGGCTCAAGGTCTTGCTGGTCCAGCGGCCGCCGGCGCCCGTGTTCAGGCCCAGCACAGGGCCGCGCGCAAAGAGCCCGGTGCGCGCAGCGAAGCTCTGCGCACGCGCTTCGGCCGCGGCCTCGGGCACGAGCAGGGGCCGGCCCATTTCGATGCCGAGCATGTCGGCATAGATGCGCGGATGGCTGCGCTGGTTCTCGATCTTCATTTGGTCCGCACGCTGCTTGCCGTGCACCGACAAGAGCCCCATGTCGAACCAAGGCGCGACGTCGCTGGTGTAGGCGCGCCGACCGTCGCTGGTCCAGTAGGCACCCGACAATCGGGCACTAGGCACCTTGGAGGCCAACTGGCACAGCGGTTCCTCGTCGTCGAGCGAAATCAGCCAGTCGCGCCGCGTGCGCGCCAATTGGTCCGCCAGGGAAGCCACGGCCGCGGGCGACTTGGGATCCACGCTCTCGGCCTGGTGAACCAGCGGATGCTGCCGCACCAAGTCCACCGCCGCGGGCGCGGTGACCCACGTCACGCGCGCCCCCGGATGCTTCTTCGCCAGGCCCGGCAAAATGGACGTAGTGCGGAGCACATCCCCCAGGGCTCCGGTCTTGACGATCAGGATTTCGAATGCCATGGGCGACTTCGTGGGAGGTGGCGAGGTTGTAGCGCGGAGAACGAAAAGCGCAACCCCAAAGGGCCGAACTTAGCCCCCACTGATGACCGTGATCAGCTCCAGAGTGTCACCGTCGGCTAGCGGGCACTCCGGAGCGAGCGCGAGCCCGGCACGCCAGGCGCTCGGCAATGGGTGCCGGCCGCCTAGTCCCCCGACCAACAACAGCGGCGCGGCCTTGGGGTAGCGTTCGGCGAGTTCCTGGCACAAGGAGAGCCAGGTCGCGGGCGCCTGCACTTCCACGCGATTGCGCTCGCCCAAGACGCGCGCCAACTCCCCGTGGCAGCAAAGCTCCAGTCGCAAGCGTGCTTGCGAGCGCGCCGGCGCCTCGGTCTGGCTGGTCGCCCTGGCCCGCGCTTGCTCCAGACTCCGTGGAGCCGACGCTAGGTCGCGGCAGAAGGCAGACGCTGTGGACCACACGCTGACCTCGTTCTCGAAGGCCTCGATTGCCGCGCTGCTCAAGCGTCCGTTGGCATCGAGGCCGGACAGCGCGCAGTACTCGTCCTGCATGCCGGGTTCCAGAAGCGCGGCTTGCGCCCAACTGGGAATTCGCGCCGCGGGCGCACCCCAATACTCGTTGAGCAGGCGCTGCAACGTGATGGCTCTGGCACCGCGCGCGATCCAGTCCATGCTGGCGCGTTCTGCAGTGCGCGGCTCTGCGTGGCACGACTGCTGCGCGAGATCGACGCGCTGCACCAGATCGCCCGGCAAGGCCACCCCATCGGCAAGCAGACCAGCCGCCGAGAAGGCGCAAAAGCCGCTGCTGTCGATGGCACTGCTCCAGCATTCGTGCCACCAAGCCAGGCGCCCCTTGGCCACAGGCGAACTCGGATCTTGCGCGCCCGCGGGCAACTCCAGCGGCCAGACGATCTCGCGCAGCCGCTCCAAGCTGCCCACGGCGCCGACCAAGAACGGAAACGTGCGCATAGGATCGCTGCCGCGCGCGGACACGAAGGTGCCCAGCAGTTGCACCAGTCCCCCTTGCACGCCGCGGCCAAGACGCTCTGCACTCGCGGCCGTCAGGTCAAACATTTCGGGCTCGACTCCGGGGCGCCTCGTCTGGGGCAGCGTGGCGAGGTGCTCGGCCACGCCGCGCGCACCTTGGCCTAGCAGCGCGGCCAGGCGCGAAAGTTCGGCGGATGCAGGTGCCGATGCAGCGTGCTCGTCCTGCCCCAGCGCGCCGACGACAGCGAGAAATGCGCGCAAATCTCCGCGCAGCAAACCGAACTCGCCGGCTTCCAGCGCCAGCGCCAGACCGCCGCCCACTTCCTTGGCATCGACGCCGCACTCGTCGCAGGCCGCTAGCAACTCGAGCACTTCGTCGAAGCGCACGAGCCCCAGGGTCGGCCCCAGCGCCAGCGAAGCCCCAAAGCGCGCTCCAGTTTGCGAGGGCTCCACGGCGGCCTCTTCGGCCGCGTTCGCGGACCGCGAGAAGGTCCAGCCGCAGGGCGTGGGACAGCCATGGCAACCGTGGCGCGTCGCGCGCGCGTCGCGAGCCGCTTGGGCGAACTCGCGCTCGGACGGGCGCTCGCTTTCGGGAGCGAACCCGGCGCGCGCATCCCACAGCTCGAGTGTGCCGCCCGCGGCGCGCGCGGCCAGGCGCGGCGAGGCAGAGAGCAAGCGCACGAGCTCGCCGCTCGCCTCAGGCTCGACCGGCGGACAGCGGATCACGATCGCCAGCACTCCCAGGCCGCCCAGACGCGCGCCCAGTCCCCCGCGTCCTACGAAGTGCGGCGGATCGCCGCTGGAAATCAAACTCGCGACGGGCAAGCCTCTGCTTCCAGCAGGCCCAACAAGCAACGCAGACGAATCCGGATAGCGTTCCGCGATGGCCGCCTGTAGCGCGCGCGTGGTGAGACCGACGAGCTCAAAGCCGGACTCGAGTCGCGCGCCTTTGAACTCATCGATGACCACGATCACGCCGCTTGCTTTGGCCCGTGGGCCATGCACGATCAGTGCGTCCGCCAGCCGCGCCAAACGGGCCGCGAAGGCGCCGCCGACCTGTCCTTCGGCGTAGCGCCCGGTCAAGGGCGCACGTCCGGCGACCGTCGCCCGCGCTGCGGTAGGCACGCCGCGCACCACGCAATCACCCACCGCAACGGCAAGCGCGTCGATCTCCCGGCGCTCCCAAAGCAAGGCCGCAGCCAAACTGGAGCCGCCGGCCCGGGCCAAGGATCGCAGATGGGGCTCGCGCGGCAGCCACTCCCGAACGCCCGCGCTCCCGCCGTGCGCGAGCGCGGCCAGGTCGACATCGAATACGCGCAGGGTCTGCTTCAAGGTACGGCGGTGTGGCGGTGTGGCGGTACGGCGGTGTGGCGGTACGGCGGTACGGCGGTACGGCGGTACGGCGGTACGGCGGTACGGCGGTACGGCGGTACGGCGGTACGGCGGTACGGCGGTACGGCGGTGTGGCGGTACGGCGGTGTGGGATTCGAGCCTGGTACCGTACCGCCGTACCGC